>WRII01000005.1 GCA_009782825.1 Peptococcaceae bacterium | reverse complement strand
TAATCTCCGCGAAACTAACCGGACGTTCTTCCCGCCAGAGAATGCGCATGATTTCCAGCTCAGCATTGGCGATTTTTATAGGCATGGTCTTCTCCTTAACTCCTGACGACAATCAACTGCCGACAGCAGGGGTATGTTAAGCGTCATTTGAGCGATCATGGACTGTCCAAAAGAGAGCAAGAGGTTCCCTATTTAAGTAAATGATACAGGGGCAACGTAGGTTTGTCAATAAGAAAATCCATTCATTTTGGTTAGCGACTGGTGTTTGGTGTTTGGTGTTTTTGCGGGGTGATTTTGCGGTTTGCTTTTACCTGCTTGATGAACGAATCTAATCCCCTTCCAATACTATCAAAATAGGTTTGTGTATTTTTGATCATCACTTAATGGCTGAACAATTCCCTTATGAGGTATTTACAATAACTACCACTTGACATGTCTCATTTACTAAAGCAAATATAAGGCAGGAGGCTTTTTACTTAAGTAGCATACCTTATTTTTTACTTAAGTAGCATACCTTATTATGTAGTGTATTGCCAAAAATATCAACCACTTCGACCGCTTGTCAATGTCACTTCACCAAACGGAACAAGAGCGACAAATTCCTGATGAAGATATATTCGCCATTTCAAAGCGGCTTCTTGAACAGAACCTTGAAACATATAAGGAACTGGCGAAATGAAAAGACCGACCACGGAACAAGTCAAAACTTATACATGCGGATATGATAGCCCTAAGGCCCAGTGAGTTTTCCAAGCTGACCAAACTTGTTAACCCCTGTAAATAATGGATTTTGAAAACGAATTATGCTACAATAACAGCAGAAAACCGATGGATTTGCATAACGAAGGGAAAGGAAGGACGTACATACATGAAAAGAGGCAATATTGCATTAGGGGTGATTGCCTTGATTACCGCCGTATGCTGGCTTACGACGATGCCCTTTTACACCACTTCTCTTTTGAAGCAGTTTTCGCAGCTTTTGGGGGCATTCGCGCTTGTGGGATTTGCCTGCGCGAATTACATTTCCACACGTCATTGCCCCCTTAACAGCCTTTTTAATGGTCTGGACAAAGCCTACATTGCCCATAAATGGCTGGGGATTACCTCTCTTGGCCTGGCTGTTGCACATCTTGTAACGCTGAATATAGGTCGGCATGGACAGGGGCCTGGACAGGGGCCTGGGCGCGGGGCCGAGTGGGCGGCAGTCCCTGTTCATGAGAGTCCGCTTGTCCATATTGGAGGGCCTTGTTTAGCCTTGTTTGTTGTGCTGATTCTTCTGGCGCTTGTGGCGAAGAGAATGAATTATGAGAGATGGAAAACCCTTCATAAAATCATGGTTTTGCCTTATGTGTTTGGAGTGCTGCATTATTATGGCTCGTCATCTTATGGGGCTTTTGATGTTTCTCCTTTCAGTATCTGGCTAAATTGTGTGAATGTGATCGGAATTGTATCAGCTGTTTATAGCATTTTTCTTTATGAAAAAATCGCGTTTCCCTATCGGTACAAGGTGTCCGGTGTTCAAAGCGTTGCCAAAGAGACAGTGGAAATCACCGGGAGAGCGATAGGTAAGGGGATGATCTACAAGCCGGGGCAATTTACATTTGTGAAATTTCCTGGGAAGAACATAAGATTTCCTTCGCATCCTTTTACTCTGAACGGAGCACCGCAAAGCAGCGCGCAGCAAGAGGGTGTGCACACTGCAGATGCAGGGATACAGTTTACAGTGAAAAACTTGGGCGACCATACTGCCAAGATGATCACCGCGGTCAAAACTGGTGATGAATTCGCTGTCACGGCGCCTCATGGCATGTTTGACTATACAACAGGCGGCCCGCGTCAAGTCTGGATTGCCGGGGGTATTGGCGTGACACCGTTTAGGAGCTTCTATCTGGCGGATATCCCGGAGGACTTTTCCATTGATTTCTTTTATGCGTATCACGGAGAGGAAGAAGGGGCGTACCTTGATGAAATGAGGGCTTTAAAGAAAAGTAATTTGCGCATGCATCTCATAGATGATACCCAACAGGGGTTTTTAACTGTTGAGAAAATGGAGAAGTATCTTAAAGGGATTAAAGGCGATAGGCTCCACACTGAAGCTCCACTCGAAAAAGCCCTGGTGGATATATATTTCTGCGGGCCCAAGCCCATGCGGGATACCCTGTTGAAGGATATATCAAAACGTTGGAGGGGAGCAGATGCGGGGAAGAATCCGAAAAGCAACGGCATGTGTGTGGCGGGGCTTCACTTTGAAGAGTTTCAATTTGGGCGGTAGTTTTTTATCTATTGCGGAAAGGAATGAGTACAGGCCATGATCCTGCAAGACTCCAAAAAAGACTTTATTGAATTCATGCTGGCCTCGAACGTTTTAAGATTTGGCAGCTTCATGACGAAGAGCGGCAGAGAGACCCCCTATTTTATCAATACGGGATTTTACAATGATGGCCAAGGGATTGAAAAATTAGGGCATTTTTATGCGAATTGTATTGAAGAGTATGTTCCGGCGGATATTCAGACCATTTATGGCCCTTCTTATAAAGGAATTCCTTTGGCTGTGGCTACCACGGTAGCGATGCAGAACCTGTACGGAAAGAATCTGCATTACAGCTTCAATCGCAAAGAGGTTAAAGACCATGGCGAAGGGGGGCTGATTGTGGGCTATACCCCCCAAGACGGGGATAATATTGTCATTGTAGAGGATGTGATTACAGCTGGGCTTTCCATCACGGAAAGCATGGGTATTTTAAAAAGTATCGCCGATATTCATGTTCAAGCCATTATTGTTTCTGTGGACAGGATGGAAAGAGGGGAGTTGGAGAGAACAGCGATTCAGGAAATTCAACATAAGTTTGGGGCGCCGGTGTACCCCATTGTGACTATTGAAGAGGTTGTGAACTATATTTATAATGAGAAAAAGGGGGGCCGGATGATCATTGATGAGGCGATGAAGGAAAAAATTGAGGTTCGGATTGTGCGATGAGAGCGATGAGAGGATTTTGTTGACAATTAGATGTCAAGTGTGTATATTATTATTGCACAAATAAATACACACATTCGGTGCGCGATGGTTAGCAACTTACAGACGCGAAGCGTCCATAAAAAATAAGAAAATCCAATACTGACCACTAACCACTGATCACTGACCACTTGCGGGCGTAGCCCGCGTTAGGAGGGACATGATTGAATTTTTACACTGTTCGCGATTTAAGAACCATTCCAAAAAACATCTGGGATAGTTTATCCCAAGATGGTGAGGTGGTGATCACAAATAACGGAAAACCTACAGCGTTGATGCTGGATATTTCTAACGGAAATTTTGAAGAAATACTATTTGCCATTAAACAGGCTCAGGCAATGATCGCCGTGAATAATATGCGGCAAAAAGCGGCCGCGGCTGGTTTTATGTCTGATGATGATATTAACAGAGAGATAGAAGCCGCTCGTGAGGAGATGCGGGGATGCTAGTTGTAATTGATACACATGTTCTTGTGTCCGCATTGTGGTCGAAGAATGGGAATCCAAAGAAGGTTTTGGATTTGCTGTTGAATAGGAAGATTAAGCCCTGCTTTGATTCGCGGGTTTTGGTTGAATATCAAACTGTTTTATTGCGACCGCATTTCAAATTTTCTTCTGCAGAGGTTTTGGCTTTGATGAGTATCATCGAGACCTCCGGGGTCTCTGTTGTTCCTATGCCGATTGATATGTCTTTCATTGATGAGGATGACAAAAAATTCTATGAGGTCGCGAAGCATTGCTGCGCCAAACTTATTACAGGGAATCTCAAGCATTTTCCTGATGATGCAGAGATATTGACTCCAATGGACTTTTTGAAAATGATTTACGGGAAGGTGCTATGAAGCTGGAGGATTTTGGCTATGACCTTCCGCCCCATCTCATTGCCCAGATCCCGATTGAGCCCCGAGACGCGTCGCGCCTCATGGTGTTGGATCGTCAGGAAGGATCCATAAACCACGACTATTTTTATAACTTGACACAATGGCTGAGGCCGACAGATATTCTTGTGCTTAACCGGACGAAGGTGTTGCCGGCCCGCTTGGTTGGGCTTAAGGAGGAAACGGGGGCCTGTATAGAGGTGCTCTTGTTGCGTCCTGTGCCGGATCCTGTATCAAGATCTGGCTGTGTGTGGGAAGTTCTTCTGCGTCCGGCAAAGCGTTTGAAGGTAGGACAGAGGCTGGTGTTTGCCGTGGAAGAGAGGGGTGGGTCTTCTGTCCAGATGCGCGGGCGGTTACTCGATATTCTTTCTGATGGGAACCGGATTATGGGGTTTGAACATGAGGGGAGCTTTGAGGAGAAACTGGAGAAGCTGGGACGAATGCCTTTGCCTCCTTACATTACGGCTGAGCTTGAGGATCAGGAACGCTACCAGACAGTGTATGCCCGGGAAACCGGATCGGCGGCGGCGCCAACAGCGGGGCTTCATTTTACGCCTGAATTGCTGCGGAGGATTCGCCGGATGGGGGTGGAAATCCTTGAGGTGCTGTTGCATGTAGGATTAGGAACTTTTCGTCCTGTACAGCAGGACAATATTCTTGATCATAAGATGCATGCTGAATATTATGAGATTGATGGGGAGACAGCGATGCGGCTGCATCAGGCCAAGGCGCAGAACCGCCGTATTGTGGCGGTCGGAACGACAGTGGCGCGGGCTTTGGAGTCGTGGGGACTTGGGGGTGGGGGCGAGGGTTGTGGAGCGGGAGTGGGCAGTACGAGTGGAGGGATGAGCACGGCACAAGGAAGGGCGGGCTGGACAGATATTTTTATTTATCCGGGATATACGTTCCGATGGGTGGATGCCTTGGTTACCAATTTTCATTTTCCCCGGTCCACATTGCTCATGCTGGTCAGTGCCCTGGCGGGCCGGGAACGGATTTTGGCGGCTTATGAAGAGGCTATTCGTGAGGAGTATCGGTTTTACAGCTTTGGGGATGGGATGTTTATCAAATGATTGGACTGTGTGGAGTGAGACAATGAATGATGCAACTGACTTTCATAATGTCTTTCAATGGAAAGTTCTTAAGGAGGACGCCCATACTCTTGGGCGTGCCGGGGTCTTACAGACGCCTCACGGTTCTATTGAGACGCCGGTCTTTATGCCTGTAGGGACTCAGGCCACAGTAAAGGGTCTGAGCCCGGAAGAGCTCAACGATCTGGGGGCCCAGATTATCCTGAGCAATACGTATCACCTGTACCTGCGTCCCGGCCATGAACTTGTGCGCAAGGCTGGGGGGCTGCACAAATTCATGCATTGGGACAAGCCTATACTGACGGATAGCGGCGGGTTTCAGGTGTTCAGCCTCAGCGACCTGCGCAAGATTACAGAGGAGGGGGTATCTTTCAGATCCCATTTGGATGGGTCCCCCCATTTTCTCGTGCCGGAAAAAGCTATGGAAATCCAGTTGGCCCTCGGGGCTGACATCATTATGGCTTTTGATGAATGCGCGCCTTATCCCAGCTCTTATGACTATGTGAAGCAATCTATGGAGCGGACGCTGCGCTGGCTGAAACGATGTGAGGAGAGTTGGAGAGACGCGGCACTACGAACTCATGAACAGCTGAATCCTCAGAGTCCGTCGGCTCTTTTTGGTATTGTCCAGGGGGGGATGTATGCGGACTTGCGACGGCAAAGCGCGCTGGCCACAGTGGAGTTCGATCTGCCTGGTTATGCTATTGGCGGCCTCAGTGTGGGAGAACCGGCTGAGGTGATGTATGACATGCTGGATGTGACAACGGAGATATTGCCCAAGGACAAGCCCCGGTACTTGATGGGCGTGGGGACGCCGGATTACTTGCTGGCCGCTGTGAAGCGGGGTGTGGATATGTTCGACTGTGTGCTGCCTACGCGTATTGCGCGCAATGGATCGGCCATGACCCGACAGGGCAGGCTGGTTGTTCGTAATGCGGCTTACGCCGAGGATTTGCAGGCTGTTGATCCTGAGTGCTCTTGTTATACATGCCGTCACTATTCCCGGGCCTATATTCGTCACTTGCTCAAAGCTGGAGAGATGTTGGGTCCGCGCCTGCTCAGTATTCATAATCTTCATTTTTTAGGGGTATTCATACAGGAGATTCGTGAGGCTATTTTGGAGGACCGGCTGTGCGATATGAAAGTATATGAAAGCTTGAAGGCTTGAAGGCATTCTGACTTTCTGACTCTTGGCTCCTTGCGGCTATTAGCCGCCCTGTGATATACTTACAAGGACAATCAGGTCTTGGGGAGGACATGCCCCCAAGGAAGGATATAGAGTCTAATTTAAAGAGCCTGTTTGCTCAAGAAGGGGGATACAAAATGGATCTTACGACTATGTTAATGTTCGTTGTTGGGCTTATTGCTATCATGTATTTTATGTTTTTCCGGCCACAGAAGAAGCAGCGGGAGGAGCATCAAAGGCGCATGGACAGCCTGCGCACTAATGATAAAGTCATTACAATAGGCGGTGTCCACGGTACCATATCGCGAGTTAAGGACACGACTGTTGTGCTCAAGGTGTCTGATCGGACTGAAATGGAGTTTTCCAAAGATGCCATCCGGACAATTGTAGATCCTAACGAAGCGGGATCTTCGGGAACCGGAACTAAGAAGTTGGTTCAGGAATTTGATGACGATGATGACGACTTCCTTACAGATGAAGAGATTGCGGAGAAAAAGAGAAGAAAGAAGCTCAATAAGAAGGGAGCTCAATCCAACAAAAAAGAAGAAACTCAGGGAGGCAAAGATAGCCAGGAAAAGGATAGCCAGGAAAAAGACAGCCAGGAAGACAATCGTCAAGAGGATAGTCCGGAAGAGAATGGTCAGGAAGAGAACAGTAAAGCAAAATCTAAGGGTTAGGGAGTGCACTTGATACCTTCGAAGTTGATAGATAAACCTCCGTATTTTAGACATTATGGAGGTTTCTTCTAACATCAAAGGTATCACGAACATAGGGTATGAGGAGGGTCAAAAGCGTATGAATAAACTAAATGTGCTAAAACTAGCCGCTGTTGTCATTGTGGTTGGGGCTTTAGCGTTCTTTTCCTACCAGTATTTAGGGAATCCTGAAAGTAGGTTTCTGGGTGTGGATCTAAGCTTACCACTGGGTTTGGATCTGAGAGGCGGCGTTCATCTGGCGCTGGAGGCTAAGGAGAAAGCCGACGGGACGCCGGTGACGGAAGACGATCTGAAAAAAGCCCGGACGGTTATTGAAAGGCGTGTGAACAGCCTGGGTGTGTCTGAGCCGTCGATTCAGCTGGATACAGCGCGCAATCGTATCATTGTGGAGATAGCCGGGACTACCGATCCGGAGAAGGCTGTGGAGATTCTGAGAGCTACAGCGAAATTGACGTTTCGCTACGATACTTTGGAAACCGTCACAAGTGATGTATTTCAAAGGGGTGTTGATGTTAAAAACGAGGCCGCGGTTCGAGTCGAAAACAATATAGTCATGTTTGATGCCATTGAAAACGGTATCACCCAAGCAAAAGTCCTTGAAAGAGGGAATGTGAGAGACGAAAGCGGTACGGTTTTTAGAGTTGAACAGGGGAGAGTTACCGATAAACTGATAAGCAGTGATATACTTATGGATGGAGAATATTTGAATAAAGCTTCAGCAGCGGCAACGGATCCTACTCAAGGCCGTAGTGCTTATGTTGTGAATTTCGAATTCAACACGGCGGGAGCCGGGTTGTTTGGGGATATTACGACGAAGTATTTGAACAAAAAGATTTCCATCTATCTTGATGAAGAGTTTCTTCAGGCGCCTCTTGTCAATCAGCCTATTCTACAAGGCCAGGGGGAAATAACCGGCTATGCCACCAAGGCAGAGGCCGCCGAAATGGCGGCGTTGATTGAATCCGGGGCTCTGCCTGTCAGTATGGAAATTATGGAGAAACAGCAGGTTGGCGCCCAATTGGGCGCGGATTCCATGAACAAGAGCTTGATGGCTTGTCTGGTGGCGCTTATTCTGATCATAGTTTTTATGGTGATCTATTATCGCTTGCAGGGAGTGGTGGCCTCGTTTGCTTTAGTCATGTTTGCGATTATTGTTCTGTGGGTGCTGAAGGCTTTTGGCGTGGTTCTGACCCTGACGGGGATTGCCGGTTTCGTGCTGGCTGTGGCTATGGCTGTGGACTTGAATATTATTGTCTTTGAGCGTATCAAAGAAGAGATTGCTTTTGGAAAATCCCTGCGGGCTGCTGTTGACGCCGGATTCAGCCGGGCGTTTCTGACGGTATTTGACTCCAATATCACCACGATTTTTGCCGCGTTGGCCCTGCTGGTCATTGGGTCGTCCAGCATCAGAGGATTTGCTGTGACGCTGATCATTGGGATTGTTGTCAGCTTGTTTACCGCGGTAACCTTCACCAGGCTCATTATGCGCTGGGTGGTTGGGGTGAATCACAAATTGAATACGTGGTGGCTTGGTGTAAGAAGGAGGAGGGAAGCGTAATGGCAAAACGACAACGCAGATACGGTAACAGTGCCAAGTTGAGCCAGAAGCAGGGTAAGCCGGCTGGGGCAGGCGGCACCGGTGCTGCCGACGCGGCAAAAATCGGGCAGCAAACTGCGGGCGCTGCCGGTGGGGCGCCGGATTCCCGGAAGGGTCCTTCTGCCGGGATTGTAACCTATGAGGATGTCAAAAAGAGATATCGTTTTTATTTCAATATCGTAGCCAAGCGCAAGATTTGGTTTGCGGTGTCGGCGCTTCTGATCTTAATCAGTGCTGTGTCTTTGGTTGTGCAGAAACCGTTTCTGAACTTAGGGATGGCGTTTACCCAAGGGACTATGATTTCTGTGACTTTTCTGGATATGGACACTCCTTCTCAGCAGGTTGTGTCTGATGCCATTGCTTCTGTGGTTACATCATCTCAGGTTCAGCCTGCTGTTGATAGGGGTCGGGTTATTATTCGGACGAGTGAATTGAATCCTGAGGAGATCAAAGCATTGCGGGCGGCTCTTGAGGAAAAGATTGGACCTATTGATCCTGGCACCATTCAGGAATCCACAGTGGGGCCTACAATTGGTCAAGAATTGCTGCAAGGGGCTCTTATTGCCTTGATTATTGCTTGTGTTCTGATGCTGGGATATATGGCCTTCCGCTTTAAATTCAACTTTGCGTGCGCGGGTGTTTTAGCCTTGTTGCATGATATTCTGATCACGATTGGGATTTTTTCCCTTATACGATGGGAGATTGATCCGTCGTTTATTGCGGGTGTGTTGACGGTGTTTGGGTATTCCATTAATGATAAAGTTGTTATTTTTGACCGCATTCGCGAGAATGAGGGGTTGCAGAAGAAGGGGGGGTCTTTCGAAGATCTGGTGGATCAATCTTTGTGGCAAACTATGGCGCGCTCAATTAATACGGGAGTTGTGGTGCTGCTGGCGCTTTTCGCTATATTTTTCTTGGGGGGGGAATCGACGAAGACTTTTTCTTTAGCGATGATTATTGGGGCTGCTGTGGGGATGTATTCATCGATTTTCATTTCCAGTCAGTTTGTCATAGAATTTAAGAAATTAGGTCAGCCTAAATTGAGCAAGTCAAATTGAATTGAGCATCAGGGGAGACTGACTATATGTACAGGAGACTGTACGTAAAGGGAGATTGTAAAGGGGAGACGACAGATGAAGATAACAGGGGCTCAGGCGATTGTTGAATGCTTGAAAAATGAACAGGTGGAGCTGCTTTTTGGCTATCCGGGGGGCTCGGTTCTCCCTCTGTATGATGCGCTGTATACGAATGAGTTTCCTCATATTTTGCCCAGGCATGAGCAGGGGGCGATTCACGCTGCGGATGCTTATGCGCGGGTGACGGGGAAGGTTGGGGTGTGCCTGGCTACGTCGGGGCCGGGGGCGACTAACTTGATTACGGGGATTGCGGCGGCTCATATGGATTCCAGTCCTTTGGTGATTCTCACGGGGCAGGTTTTTGTGTCGCTGATTGGCCGGGATTCTTTTCAGGAGGCGGATATCTGGGGGATTACGACGCCGATTACGAAACACAACTACTTGGTGAAAAACGCGAAGGATATTCCCCGTGTCTTCAAAGAAGCTTTTTATATTGCCCAGACGGGTCGGCCGGGGCCTGTGCTGATTGATATGGCTAAGGATATTTTTACCCAGGAGATTGATTTCTTTTATCCGGATGCGCTGAGTATGCGCGGCTATCATCCTGTTTTTGCGGGGTGTGAGGCGGATGTGGAGGGTGCGTGTGAGCTTCTGGCCCAGGCGGAGAAACCGCTGTTTTTTGTGGGTGGCGGAGTGAATCTGAGTGGGGTGTCGGAAGTGATGCGTGAGGTGGTTTCTTATACGGGGATTCCGGCTGTAGCAAGCCTTATGGGGTTGGGCAGTGTGCCCAGCAGTGATCCTAACTTTTTTGGTATGATTGGCATGCATGGAACCTATGTGGGCAATATGGCGACGATAGAGACGGATTTGCTGGTAGGGGTTGGGGTGCGTTTTGATGACCGGGTGACGGGGGCTCTGAATAAATTTGCGCCTCGGGCGAAGATTGTTCACTTCGATATTGATGCTGCGGAGATTAATAAAAATGTCCGGGCGGATCTGCAGGTGTTGGGGGATCTGCGCTGGTCGCTGGCGGCGCTGAGCCGCAAGATGCGGACGCAGCCTTCTGAGGTGTGGCACACGGGTGTGGCGGCGTGGAAGGAGCGTTTGGCGGGCTGGCGGGCTGAATGTCCGATGAGTTATGATCGGGAGGCGGAGGCGGTTTTGCCCCAGGCGGTTATTGCTAAAGTTGCTGAAGTGACTCAGGGACAGGCGATTGTGGTCACGGATGTGGGGCAGCATCAGATGTGGACGGCGCAGTTTTTTGATTTTTGTTTGCCGCGGAGTTTTGTGACGTCGGGGGGCCTGGGGACCATGGGGTATGGGGTGCCGGCGGCGATAGGCGCTCATGTGGGCAGGCCTGAGAGCCAGGTTGTGTGTTTTTGCGGCGACGGCGGGTTTATGATGACTTGTCAGGAGTTGATGACGGCGGCTGATTTGGGGCTGCCTATTAAGGTTTTTTTGCTGAATAATGGGTATCTGGGTATGGTGGCTCAATGGCAGCGTAAATTTTTTAACCGGCACTATGCTCATACGCGGTTTGAGACGAAGGCGGATTTTGTGGCGCTTGCCCGGGCTATGGGGTGTACGGCTCTGCGCCTGGATGCGAAAGAGGATATGGATGCTGTGGTGCGTGAGGCCTTGAATACGCCGGGCCCTGTGCTTGTGGAGGTGTTGATTCCTCCGGAAGAGGATGTGGTGCCGATGGTGCCGCCGGGGATGGGACTGGATGAGATGATTTTGGAGAGTTAGGGGGGATAAGAGATATGAAGCATACATTGGCTGTTCTGGTGGAAAACAGGCCGGGGGTTTTGACTCATGTTTCGGGGCTGATCAGCCGCCGGGCGTTCAACATAGAGAGTATCGCTGCCGGATATACGGAGGAACCGGATATGACGCGCATCACTGTTGAGGTGGAGGCGGATGATCTCTATGAGTTGGATCAGGTGGTTAACCAGTTGGCGAAGCTTATTGATGTGATTAAAATTGTGGATTTGACTGGGGAAGATACAGTGCACCGGGAGATGGCTCTGATTAAGGTTGCGGCTACGCCGCAGACGCGTTCGGATATTATCAATATTGTTGAGGTGTTCCGTGCCCATGTGGTGGATGTGAATAAGGAGACATTGATTGTGGAGTTGACGGGGGAGCCGATGAAGATTGACGCGATTTGTGAGCTCTTGGCGGATTATGGGATCCGCGAGATTGTACGGACGGGGAAGGTGGCTATTGGGCGGGGGCCTAAACCGGCAAAGGATAGTTGAGAAGAGGGCCATCCAGAGCCTCAACGAACTCATCTTCTAATAAGATAATATTCTCCATAATTAACCTCTTGCCTAATGTAATTTCACTTACAACGCGGATAAGCCCGGTCTAGACCACCACATCAAATATACGCTTTCCTTCAAAGTCGACCCATCCCACATGGGGTTGCTTGTGTCGGCCCCTGCGGAAATCAAAGGTAAGCAGATAGCCTGTATGGACATTCTTGCTTACCATGTATCCAAGCAACTGCTGATACGCTTCTTGCTTATAGTGTTCGCCGTGCCATAGTTTAAGCTCAATAATAAACTGCTCCTGCCCAAAATCGACCACAATATCCATGCGTCGTAAATCTGTAAACTGACTTTCTATGTGGTAGAACCCATGTCCATTGATCAGCGGCTTCAGGTAGGATAGGAATAAAAGACGCCCATGCCGTTCAAAGAATTCAATATCACGCTCGCTGAACAGTTCGGCATAGTGCTCAGCAAACTTGCGCAGACACAGTTCCATATCGAATTTGCCGTTTTGCACAACGTCGCAGGGTAAAACTTTGGTGATCTTTTTGTCTGGGTTCAAACGGTATTCCTTGGAAACATAATAGTTGGTCATGGCCGCCTCAAATATTTTGTTGGCAATGGCCACTTTGCCATTGGTATTTTTCAAAAACCCGAATGTGGCGCCAAGTCCAATGAGGGGATCGTTGATGACAAAGTTTATTTGTTCTCCCATAATGAGAACGGAGTAGACAAAATCATATAAATCTTTATAGCTCTCTAAATTCTTGAATATATCGTCAAAAAGCATATTCTGTTCATTAATGATGATATTGACAGCCTGTTGGACAGCCTGAAGGGTCCAGTTTTTATCGAGTTCTTCGTCTAAACACTGGCATATCCTTGATACCAGAAATGGATAGCCACTTGTGAAGTTGTGGATTTCTTCTGCTATAGCCATGATATCCATACCAATATGATGGTCTGATTCATACTCGTTGAGCATGGCAGCAATCTCTCTTGGATTGAAAGACATATCAACCTTAAAGCTGGCAGCTATATTCCAAGGAGAATTATACAACTTATTTTCTTCAGGAGCAGGCAGGTAAGATCCTTCGTTAATCATTTTGAGTTTGATGTTTTTGATGTCATAAACGCCGGCAAGAATAACGCTGTGGAATGTGTAATCCTTCCCTTTATTTCGGGCTAGGTACTTGTCGCGCAACATACCAAGAAAGTGAATGAAGACACGGTTATTGCTGGTTTTATCGATTTCGTCGATCATCAGCACGACCTTTTTGCCTTTGCACATCCTTGTAATATGATCGCTTAACAGCTCGAATGAAGACACATTGTTATTAAGCCATTCCTGCGCATACATTTTAGACACTGGTGTGAATTCCAAAGCCCTGACTATTCTCCTCAAAAACATGGGACAAAAACCCTCCTGTGACTCAAAGCTTCCCTCACCGACGCCTTCGAAACTTATGGATAATACAATATATTCATCTTCAAGTATTTTTTCCAGACATGCTAGTGTTGTCGTTTTTCCATATTGCCTGGCACGATTAATTGTAAAGTAGCATTGAGCATCTACCAGCTTTTT
Organism: Peptococcaceae bacterium; assembly: GCA_009782825.1. GTDB lineage: Bacteria > Bacillota > Desulfitobacteriia > Desulfitobacteriales > Syntrophobotulaceae > WRJI01. The sequence goes on along the minus strand of WRII01000005.1, from coordinate 70,072 downwards.
GATTTGCTTAATCTTGCTGTGGATGTTCACCATATAGTGTTTCTCGGGTATGCACAACCCGGTCACATTAAATTCACACATGGATTCGAACCTCCCATTAGTCAGCAACCTTCTTGCAGCAGACATCTCAATGCTTACGGAACATATGACTGTCAATCTTTGTGGGCCTTTACAATCCCTTCGGCATATTCATCCGCCGCTTGATATGTGCTTATCTGTCTTTCTCTAGCAAGGGCTATTATCTCAAGCGTGGTGTCATATATTTTATCGACTTTGGCATTAACAACATCGATATTGTAGCCTGCTTCGTCCACCTCTATAGCGCAATTGATGACCCCGCCTGCATTGACAATATAATCAGGCAGATAGAGGATATTCAGATTTTCCAGCGCATCTCCTGTGGCCGCATCCATAAGAATATTGTTGGCGGCTCCTGCGATGAGTCGGCATTTTAAATGTTTGACATTGTCTGTGTTGAGCACAGCCCCCATGGCACAGGGCGCAAAAATATCGCAATCCGTCGTTAATACTTCTTCCGCCGTGACCGCAGATGCTCCCAGTTTTTCTGAGGCTTTTTTTACGATAGTGGGGTTAATGTCATACACTTTGAGTTTGGCGCCTTCTTTTTGCAAATGCTCACAAAGTACGTAGCCCACACTGCCGAGCCCCTGGACGGCAACGGTTTTCCCTTCAAGGGACTCTGTGCCGAATTTTACACGTGCGCCCGCTTTCATACCCATATAAAGGCCGCGTGCCGTAAACGGGGACGGATTACCGCCTATTGACGGCGTCCCGGAAACATACTTTGTGGCTTCGTTGATGTGTGCGATATCCGCAGTGTTTACATTGATGTCTTCCGCAGTATAATATTTACCGCCCAAAGAATCTATAAACTTGCCATAGGCGTGGAAAAATTCTCTTGATTTCAATTGTGTGGGATCGCCGATAATGACGGCTTTACCTCCGCCAAGTTTAAGACCTGCTGCCGCGCTTTTTAATGTCATTCCTCTGGAAAGGCGCAGCACGTCAAACAGTGCGTCGCTTTCTGTGGCGTAATTCCAAAAACGGGTTCCGCCGAGCGCAGGCCCTAATACCGTGTTGTGGATGGCGATAATTGCGTGAAGACCTACTGTTTCATCACGTATGAAAACGATTTGCTCATGGCCGTAGGTATTCATCTCTTGAAAAATGCTCATTTAAGGTTAGCTCCCCTCACATAAAATGTAGTACTCTTTATTTTATATCTCATTTTATATTATATAAAACGGGCTTAAAAATCAAATCATTTTGAATCAATTTTTAGCGGCATCATTTTCACCATACAATTTTCAGATCAGAGAGAACACTCTGCACTTATTTACATATTATGGAATGTAGATTATTAAATTCCAGTTATTAAAGGAGGAGGCGTCTATGTTTATGAACGCTAGCGCTGGTATAGCGATTGTTGTTGTCATCGTCCTTCTGTTGATTGCTCTTAGTGTTGTGTTTTAAGTTGGGTATGGGTTAAATGTGATTCTTTGTTTTTTTAGGTGCCATTGTTTTTGTTTTAAGTTAACTAACTAAAATTGATCATTGATTAAGGAGGCACAAAAAATATGTTTAATATGTTCGGGAATCGTGGCGCTGGTGGTTTTGGAGCGTTTGGCGGCGGCGGTGGCTGTGGGTGTGGCTGCCCTGAACCTGTTCCTGTGTGCGCCCCCCCTGCATGTCCCACCGGGGGCTTTGGTGCAGGCATCATTGGCATCGCTATACTGATCTTGATTGCTTTGGGCGTTATTTTCTAAGTTTGTCTTAGCCGTTATTCTCCTTGATACACAGACCCCGGCTGCTCATGTCGCCGGGGTCTGTGGTGTGAGGGACTTTGTGTGAGGGACTTTGTGGTGTGCGCGGCGAGATGGTATTATGGTGTGAGGGCTTAGGTCACTGCTTTATAAAATCTTCATAGGGTGTCGATGTTATCCACGCGCGATAGGCTGGCATGGTGTGTGTGGATCTGATATTTTCGATTTCTTTTAATAGGAATTTTGATATTCCTCCATAATAAGTGTTTGTTGCTAAGACAGACAGAACTAATGCTGATGGAACCGCCGAAGAGGATCGGGATAAAACGTCGCATACATATTCAAAATATTTTTGGGGTGTGAGGTCGGTGGATAAAGGTTTAGACGGATATTTCGTGTGATAAAAGACCTCGGTGTTAGGCGCTAATTCTAATAGCATGTCGATGGCATCCTGGACAGTCTTGCTGCTGTTGTTTGTCAGGGTTATGCCATATCTGCCATAATTCCAATCATCGGCGGATAAGGGCAGATGGGTAATAAAATCTTCAGCGTTGACGAAATTAAAAATATTGGTGTAGGCTTGGGTGTTTTTGACTTCGGCGCTTTTTGATGTGTTCGGGGTGGCAAAGGTGTAGGCATAGATATTATTTTTGGATGCATGCTGCCGGGTTTTTGTCAGATCGGCGGCCAGGAGGTTGGCGACGGCTGCTCCGCGGCTGTGGCCGGTTATAATAATTTTGTTTTCGGCTCTGCGGGTTAAATCATAGTCGTTTGCGTACTTATTAAAAGCTGCGAGAAGTTCGTTTTCCGCGGCTTTAAATCCGGCATGATCATTGGTGTCCAAGCCAATGTTAAAATTACTGTACCATTCATTGGCGACAGTACCGCGAACAGTTATGGATATGAGATTATAAGCTGATCCCGCCTCACTTATCCTTTTGTGGGCAAAGGCGAAACCAACCTTATTGTCCGTTTTTTCACTTGAACTGTAGTTATGGGTTTCGATAGACTCAGGGTCAAATCCCTGGTTTTTCAAAGCTTCTTTTATGTCAGCCTGATTGTAGGCGGCTTCGCTGAGAGTTGCGAGCATCAGGGCAAGATCTTGATTGTACAGAGATGATTTTGCCGAGAAATATGACGAATCTTCCGAGTCGGTGGGTCTTGCGGCTGCTGCAATAGTGTTCATCAGCAACGAAAGCAGGATAAGGGGTATTAAAGCTGTTTTGAGAATCTTAGAGCGAAGTGTTTTTGTCATGTAACTGCATCCTTTCTCGACATAATTATTTTCTTTGCCCAAGGCGGCAACGACATCAGCAGAGGTAAGAGGAAAACCACCCCAAACATCAGGCAGACCAGAAAGCCTACCAAAAACACGCCGGATTCGCTCGCCGCAGTGACAAAACGGCAAACATTCCAAACAGCTCCCAAGGAAAACAGAAGCCCAATCAATATAAAAAGGATGCCTCCAACCGACCAGCCCATGCGTGTTGCGTAAAGCAGCCGGCTGGCTTTTACCATTGCCGCAATATAGCTGGGTTCATCCCACGCATATTCCAAAGTGTAATCCGCATTTTGCTTCTGATCCTCCACGTTCTGCCGAGAAACACCGACATTTTGTGCCTGAGCTATCTTAGATTGCAATGTATTAAGAAACATCACTTTTTGATCAAAATCACCGAATGCTGAAGTCGGAACGATATCGACACTAAGCTGGCTGTTGTAGATCAATATGCCGCCGACATATTCTTCAACTTTTTGGATGCCGGCATAATGCCGTTGTGTTTGGAGGGTTCCGTATTGCAATTCCATATAATCTTCATACAATTGCAGTCGGTGACGTCCAAAATACTGCTGTGGTATCTCTCCTTGGCGAATTTTCCTTTTGACAATTATCATGGCTCGCCACCGCTTAGCAAACAGAATCCCGAGAAGAATGAAAACACCCACAAAGACTATCCATAAAAGCAACATAATTTCAAAACTGCTCTCCAGACATAGCAGTAGAACAAACAAAATACTGATGCTGCCCATCAAAGCCAGAAAGCCCAAACCCATCCAAGACCCACGGGTTTTATTCTTTTGCAACTCATATTGAACAACGTTGACATAATCTTTTTCTATAACTTCATACTCCATACAAACCGTATTCATTGAGCAGTTCTCCTCTTCCTTTTTCTCTCCCAGTCCATTGTTCAATAAAGAGCAAGGTTTTCTCCTCCGCCGGTTTTATCCACAACACCAACGCCCACCCCTATCCGTATTCCCTTAGCGTCTCCCATTCCAATCACGAGCCAGCGAATCAAGAACATAATTGTTATAATGAAGTAATTGTACAATAAAGAACTAGTTAATGTCAAAATACTTGTCTTTTTCGTCTTGTCTTTTTCATGCTTAATCTATTATGCCTCCAACAGAATCACGAGAAAGGATAATTATTCCAAGATATAATGGAAACACTATGATTAAGATAATTGGTGTTCTCCGCTATGCCAACTCTCAAATGGAGAATACATAAAAGGAAAAGAACATGGCTGGTTTTGGATTCCTGATTCTGTTGCTTTGGGAAATTATTTTGGTGGCTTTTTCGATCCTTGTTATTTTGCAAGGCCGAAAGGGTATGGTGTTGTGCTGCGTGCTGCTTTTGGCGGGCAGTGTTAGTGTTGTCACAATGGGAGCGGGCGGACCTGTGCCTTGGGGAAGGATGGCAGCCTATGTGGCGGTTTTGGCTATGGGGTTGGGGGTCGAGGCTTGGATAAAGAGAAAAAGTGATGTGCAGGGAGTGCTGCGTCTGGAGGCGGGTGTTGTGGGGATGGTTCTGCTGGTGGCGTTGGGCTGGGCGATGCTGCCGCTGGCATTGGTGGCGGGCGCTTTATGCGGGGGATTGATTTTGCGGCGGTATGTTACGCCTGGGCTGTCGCGCTGGCTGATCGTGCTGGGTGTGGAAAGAATGATTTTTTCTGGGGCATGGCTTGTTTTGGGCAATCTAATCTGATACTCTAAGAGGCAGGATTAATTATATCTATAGTAAGGGATGCAGTCCCGAAAGATGGTTGGGGTGTCCATGAAGCGTATTTGGTCTGTACGAACCTGTGAGCTTGAAGCGCCTTTGATGGTGTCTCTGCTGCGGAACCGGGGGTGTGAGCGGACGGAGAAGGCCGCGGCGTATTTGAGTCCGTCGCTGTTTGACCTGCATGATCCTTTTTTGTTCAAGGATATGAGGCTGGCGGTGGATCGGCTGATGCGGGCCCGGGAGAATGGGGAGAAGATTCTGATTCATGGGGATTATGATGCTGACGGGGTGACGGCGACGGCCCTGTTGTTTTTGGCGCTGACGGGCTGGGGGTTCTCGGCGATTGTCCATATTCCGGAGCGGTCGGCGGGGTATGGTTTGCAGTCTGATGTGGTGCGCCAGGCGGCTGAAAAAGGGACGGGCCTGATTATTACGGTGGATTGTGGTGTGACGGCGGTTGAGGAAGCGGCTTTGGCGCAGAGGCTGGGGGTTGATCTCATTGTGACGGATCACCATGAGCCGGGATCGGTGCTGCCTGAGGTGGTGGCGCTGTTGAATCCGAAAACGGATCATGGGTATCCTTTTGGGGCTCTGGCGGGAGTGGGAGTGGCTTTCAAGCTGGTTCAGGCTGTGGCTCAGGAGTTGGGGGTGCAGGAGGAGACGCGGCGTTTTTTGGATATTGCGGCTCTGGGAACGATTGCGGATGTTGTGCCTTTGGAGGGGGAAAACCGTATCCTTGTGACTCATGGTCTGCGTCAAATGGCTAAAACGGCGCATAAGGGGCTTCGGGCCTTGTTGGATGAGTGTGGGTTTGAAGAAAAGCTGCCTCAGGCGGGGCAGGTGGCGTTTATCATGGCGCCGCGTATCAATGCGGCGGGCAGAATGGATACGTGCCGTTTGGCTTTGAATCTGTTTTTGACTCAGGATTATGAGGAGGCGCGGGAGTTTGCCCGGGAGTTGTCCCGGGAAAATGTGAATCGTCAAAAGATTGAACAGCAGATCGTGGAGGAGGCTCATGCCCAATTGGCTTTGGGGGAGCTGCCCCGGGCGATTGTGCTGGCGTCGCCTGAGTGGCGGCATGGTGTCATCGGGATCGTGGCGTCGCGTTTGGTGGAGGCGTATCATCGTCCCAGCTATTTGATTGCTGTGGAGGGGGAAGTGGGAAAGGGATCGGCCCGGGGGATTGCCGGATATCATGTTTTGGAGGAACTGGCCCGGCAGAAGGAGTGGTTGACAGCTTTTGGCGGCCATGTTTATGCCGCGGGGTTTTCTGTGCGGGTTGAGGATATTGACCGGCTGCGCGGGGGGCTCAATAAGGCTTTGGCTGATGCGGAGCCGGATCTGTTTGTGCCGCGTATTCAGGTGGAGGCTGTTTTGACTCTGGACACTATTGATGTGCGGGTACTTCACGCTCTTGAGCATCTGGCGCCCTATGGGGCGGGGAATCCTGCGCCGGTATTTGGTTTTCGCAATGTGAGTGTGGTGTCGGTCCGGCGTATAGGGAAAGACGGACGTCATCTTAAGCTGAAGGTGGCGACGGAAACGGAAGGTAAAATCACAACTTGTGAGGTGCTGGCATTCAATAGAGGAGAGGAAGAGAAGGCTGTCTGCGCGGCCGGCCTTATTGACCTGGTGGGGACGTTGGAGATCAATCGTTACAGGGGTCTCGAAACAGCGCAGATTCTGATGCGGGATTGGGCAGCTGCGGGGGAGGCGAGGTGGGAAGAGGAGAAGGGACAGGATACGGGAAGTGAGGAGCAGGGTAAAATGGATGAGGGACACGGCGCTGTTGATAAGCCGGACATTCCGGACATTTCGGAAACTTATGGGGGGCTTATGAACAGGGAGTGTGTCGCGGATGTTTATAGGAATTTGCGCCACAGGGCTTCTCAGGGGTTGGCAGAGTCTGGGATAGCTTGGGAGGAGGCGTCGCCTCAGGAGTGCGAGTGCCTTAAAATCCTGGAGGAATTGGATCTTATTGAGTGGTTAGGCGGGACCAGGCCTTGGACGCTGTCTTTGGCAAAAGACCCGGCAAAGCGTGATTTGGCGGCCTCTTTCCGGTATACGATATATTCGCAGGGCGTAACTGAGGTGTAGACTATGGCATCCATGCAGGATCTTAAACAACAAGCTCACTATGTGAATGAAAAGGACTGGAACAATATTGCGGAGGCTTTCCGTTTGGCGGAAGAGGCTCATGGGAACCAGTACCGCATTTCGGGGGAAGCTTATATTCAACACCCGTTAGAGACGGCTATTATTTTGGCGGAGCTGGAGATGGATGCCGCCACGATTCAGGCTGCCTTACTGCATGATGTGGCTGAAGATACTGACTTTGCGCTGGAGGCGCTGCGGGCCAGATTCGGCGCTGAGGTGGCTAATCTGGTGGACGGAGTGACCAAACTTAACAAAATATCCTACAAAACTAAGATGGAACTCCAGGTGGAAAACTTGCGCAAGATGTTCTTGGCCATGGCCAACGATATTCGTGTGATTCTGATCAAGCTGGCTGACCGGCTGCACAATATGAGAACGCTCCGCTATCATACGCCGAACAAACAGCAGTCTATCGCCCAGGAGACTTTAGAGATCTATGCGCCGCTGGCAAATCGCTTGGGGATATTTCAGATTAAATGGGAGCTTGAGGACTTGTCTTTTAAGTTCATGCATCCTCAGGAATATTTTGATCTGATTGAGGGGATTTCCTTAAAACGGCAGGAACGGGAGAGAAAGGTTGATGAGGTCATATCCCAACTGCGGGAGCGCTTGGAAGAAGTGGGCGTTCATGCTGATATTTCCGGCAGGCCGAAGCATTACTACAGTATTTACCGAAAAATGCTGCATCAGAACAAGGATTTGAGTGAGATTTATGATCTGACAGCTATCCGTGTTATTGTGGACAGCGTCAATGAGTGTTATGGGGTTCTGGGGCTGATCCATACCCTATGGAAGCCCTTGCCCGGGCGGTTTAAAGACTATATTGCCATGCCAAAACCGAATCTTTATCAGTCGTTGCATACCACAGTGATTGGAAAGGCGGGGGAGCCTTTCGAAATCCAGATCCGTACCCGAGCTATGCACCAAACGGCGGAGTATGGCATCGCGGCGCATTGGAAGTATAAAGAAAACGCGGCGTCACAGGCGGGTTTTGAGCAAAAGCTGGCTTGGCTGCGCCAGCTGCTGGAATGGCAGCATGATTCCAAGGATGCGGGAGAATTTATGGAAGCGCTGCAGGTTGACCTGTTCGCGGATACGGTGTTTGTGTTTACTCCCAAAGGCGATGTGATTGAATTGCCGGCGGATTCCTGTCCCATTGATTTCGCGTACAGGGTTCACACGGATGTGGGACACCGCTGTATTGGCGCTAAAATCAATGGCCGCATCGCGACTTTTGAAACGAAACTGCAGAATGGGGATATTGTTGAGATTCTGACGTCAAAAATTCCTCAAGGACCCAGCCGCGACTGGGTGTGCATGGTGAAGACGTCTCAGGCGAAGAACAAAATCCGCCAGTGGTTCCGCAAGGAGAAGCGGGAGGAGCATATTGCCTTAGGTAAGGAAGGAGTGGAAAAGCAGGCTTGGAAGATGGGGTTGTCGCCGGAGACGGTGCTGTCTACAGAAAATATGCAGCGTCTTGCGAAACATTTTTCCCTGAACACGGTGGAGGACTTGTACGCGGTTATGGGTGCGGGGAATATTACCTATACCCGGGTTCTGCTCAAGCTCAAGGAATGGCTGCCTCAGGAAGAGATCCGACAGGCGCCTGAGGAGATTGATTTTGCTAAGGAGCGTACGCCGGGCGATGCGTCCAGTATTCGTGTGAAAGGGATCGACAATGTGGCGGTGCGATTTTCTAAATGCTGTTCTCCTATGCCTGGGGATGACGTAGTGGGTTATACGACCCGGGGCCGCGGGGTCTCTATCCATCGTTGTACATGTCCTCAAGCGATGGCTTTGCAGACGCAGGAGCCTGAACGTATGGTGGATGTGATGTGGGATGGAATGGGGATGGCTCCGGGGAATCGGGATGCGCTTTATCCTGTGGATGTTCATCTTGAGGGGAGAGAGGGTCCACACCTGATTTCCGACATTATGAATGTGATCAATGAAACGCATATCCGTTTGCTGGGGTTGACGGTTCATGTGGATAAAGCGCATATGTCCCAGGTTTATTTGCGGGTCGAGGTTCGGGATTTGAGCCATTTGGGCGCTATTTTGGAGAAGCTGCGCCGGGTGAGGGATGTTGTGGTGGCGGAGAGGGTCTGAGGCGGCATATTGGAAGGGCAATAGCAATTGTTAAGTACAATAAAATAAACACACTCCTACTTTGACAATATGGTATGACTCGGTATAATAATGTTACTGAGAGATCTACATACGTGTGAAATATTACGAACAAAGCTGTGTAATTCTAGAAATCTGAAGCAGGGGGACATTATGTTTTTACGCAAAATTGTCACATTAAAGACCTATATGCCGGGCATGACCATGAACTGCTATGTGCATTACTGCCCGGACACCATGAAGGGTATTGTTATTGATCCGGGGGACAACGCGCCGGAGATTATGGCGTGGGCTGAGGAGAACGGGGTGACGCTGGAACGCATTGTGCTGACTCATGGGCATATCGATCATGTTGGCGCGGCGGAGGAGCTCAGAGAGGCTCACGACTTGGCGGTATCTATTCATAAGGACGATCTGGGGATGCTGACGAATGCCATCCTTAATCTGACAGCTTTTGTTTCCAGAAAGCCTTTCAGTATGGCTGCCGGTGTTGTGGATGTGTTGGAGCATGGTGATGTGATTCCGGTGGGAAAGCTGTCTGTGGAGGTGCTGCATACCCCTGGCCACACTCCGGGAGGAATTTGTTTGAAAACAGTGGACGGTGTTTTCAGTGGGGATACGTTGTTCAAGGAAGCGGTAGGGCGCACAGATTTTCCGGGCGGGGATATGAGGAAGCTGGTCACGGGTATCCAGACGCATCTTATGTCGCTGCCTGATTCCACAGCTGTTTTTCCGGGCCACGAGGATGTGACGACGATTGGGCATGAGAGGAAGTTCAATATGATGATTCGGTGACATTGCGCCGGAGATAGGGATTGGCGTTGATTGGATGTGCTGATGCGGATGAAGGGGATCTGTCGTTAATGGGGGATTTTGGAACAAGAGAGTCTTTGCTGCCGTTGCCGCCTTGGATTGGGCAGGCGTACGAACGGGGTCAGGAGGTTCTGGCCGGGAAATTGCCTGAGCTGACAGAAATAGCGCGTCGTAACCATCGGCGGGTTGTGGAGTCTTTCTGTCGGGCCCGCCTGGCGGGAAGCGATCTGCGTGGCAGCACCGGATATGGCCTGGATGATCGGGGACGGGAAGGGATGGACCGCATTGTGGCTGTTCTTATGGGGACGGAGTGCGCGTTGGTGCGGCATCAGTTTGTGTCGGGGACTCATGCCATCAGCGCGGCGCTGTTTGGGAACCTGAAGCCGGGAGATGTCCTGGTCTTTGTTACAGGGCAGCCTTATGATACATTGCAGACGGTGATGGGTGTCCGGGGACAGGCTGTGGGAAGCTTGGCGGAATATGGGGTTTCCTTTCAGGCGGTTGATCTGATGGCTGATCATACTTTGGATTACGCGGCTATTGAGAGGTGTGTGGTCCAAGTTAACCAAATGGATCGGGCTGCCTCTCAGGCGCAAAAAGTGAGAATGTTTGCCTTGCAGAGATCCAAGGGATATGCTTGGCGGGGCGCTGTGAATATGCGTCAAATCGAGGATTTTATCCGCTTTGCAAAAGAGAGATTTCCTGATATTATTATTTTTGTGGATAATTGTTATGGGGAGCTTGTGGAGGATGTGGAGCCGGGTCATGTGGGAGCCGATCTGCTGGCGGGGTCGCTTATCAAAAATCTGGGTGGAACTCTTGCGCCTTCTGGAGGATATGTGGCTGGGAGAAGGGACTTGGTGGAAAGGGCGGCGGCGCGCTTTGCGGCTCCGGGGATTGGCTTGGAGCTGGGGGCTACGGGCGAGATGGCGCGTCTCATGGTGCAGGGATTGTACTTAAGTCCGCTGACAGTGTTTGAAGCGCTGAAGGGGGCAGTTTTTGCGGCGGGATTTTGGCAGGCGCTGGGGTTTGACGTGAGTCCCGAACCTTATGAACCGCGGACGGATATTATCCAGGCTATACGTTTAAAGGATCGAGAAAAAATGATTGCGTTCTGTCAAGGGCTTCACGCGATATCACCCATTGATGCTCATGTCCATCCTGTTCCGGGGGAAATGCCGGGCTATACAGATGAAGTGATTATGGCGGGAGGGACTTTTATTCAGGGGGCAACCAGTGAGTTTTCGGCCGATGGGCCGCTGCGGCCGCCCTATGATGTGTTTTTGCAGGGGGGGTGTTCGTACCTCTATTTGGAGGAGATTCATGTGCGGGCGGCACTGAGGTTGTGGGAACAGGGGCAGCTGACAGAAGGCTATAAATGAGTTGCAATGAAGTAAAAACGCCCATGAGGCAGAGGCCACATGAGAATTCCTGGAAAATCTATTTATAAGGAGGAGCGGCATGAGTCCATTGAAGAAAAAAGTGGTGGTTCTTTTCGGTGGAAAATCGGGAGAGCATGAGGTTTCCATCAGATCGGCGGCGTCGGTGATTGAGGCGCTGGATCGGGATCGGTATGAGGTTTTTGCGGTGGGGATTGACAAAGAGGGCAGATGGTTTTGGAATGTTCAGCCAGAGGAGTGGCTGGGAAGTGCTGATGGGGTGGTTCTGCCCCATCATCAGGCGGTGACCTTGGCTTTGGATCCCACATCGCCGCGTTTTGTGGGGCTTGACAAGAGTTTGCCCCAAGATCAGGGGCTCTGTGATGTGGTTTTTCCGGTTCTGCATGGGCCTAACGGCGAGGATGGGACAGTCCAGGGGGCTTTGGAGCTGGCGGGGATATCCTATGTGGGATCGGGGATTCTGGGGTCGGCTCTGGCTATGGATAAAGATCGTATGAAGGCGGTTATTGCCCAGGCGGGATTGCCTGTGGGGCCATATTTGGTTTTTGACAGTGACTTCGTGAGCGGGAACGAGGAGGCGCTGCTCCAAGCTGTGGAGGAGGATCTGGGGTATCCGTGTTTTATTAAGCCGGCTAACTTGGGGTCTAGTGTGGGTATTACCCGGGCTAAGGATCGCATGGGGCTGAAAAAGGCTGTGGAGTTTGCGTTGGGGTTTGATAATAAAATTGTTATTGAGGCGGAGATTGTTGGCCGTGAGATAGAGGTGTCAGTTTTGGGAGATACCCATAATTCTCAGGCGTCTTTGCCGGGAGAGATTATTCCCACGGATGGGTTTTATGATTATGAGGCAAAATATGTGAATGATTCGGCACGTCTTGTGTACCCGGCGTCTTTGGAGGAGCATCTGGTTAAACGGCTGCAGAAATATGCCTGCGAGACTTTTCGGGGTGTGGATGCGTCGGGTCCGAGCCGTGTAGATTTTTTTGTGACGGCTGAAGGGGAGATTTATGTCAACGAGATCAATACAATGCCGGGATTTACGAATATTTCGATGTATTCGAAACTCTGGGAGGTTTCGGGTGTGCCTTATGGCGAGTTGTTGGATCGTCTGATTGAAATTGGGATTAATCGGTGTGTGTTAAGGCGGAATCGTCAGCTTGTCTAATGCGGGCTTTGCCCGCAAGTGGTCAGTGGTCAGTGGTCAGTATTGGATTTTCTTGTTTTTTATTGACGCTTCGCGTCTGTAAGGTGCTAATAGTCCTGTCAACTTACCAAAGTCCGAAAGACACCAATGACTTTGCCAAGCACGGAAACGTCCCGGGAGTAAATGGGTTCCATGGCGGCGTTTTCCGGTTGCAGGCGCACACGATTTTTTTCCATAAAGAAGCGTTTTACAGTGACGAGATCGTCGGCGAGCATGGCGACGACAATGTCACTGTTTTTTGCTGAGGATTGCTGGCGCACCAGGAGGAGATCTTTGTCCAGAATGCCGGCTTCGATCATACTATCTCCCCGAACCCGCAGGAAAAAGACGTCATCGTCCCGGGCAAGATCTGCGGGGATCGGAAAATAGTCCTCGATATTCTCCAGCGCCAGAATGGGAGCGCCGGCTGTGACGTGTCCAATGATAGGGGCGTAGGAAACCTGGGGCAGAGAGAGATCATCGGCGGAATCGGAGAGGGGGCTGTCGGGGGTAGTGAGCAGTTCAATGGCGCGGGGTTTGGTGGGATCCCGGCGCAGGCAGCCTTTTTCCTCGAGAGCGTTCAGGTGAAAATGAACCGTCGAGCTGGAGGACAGGCCGATGGCTTCGCCGATTTCGCGGACGGAAGGGGGGTAGCCTTTTTGGGAGAGATGCTGTTTGATGTAGGTGAGGATCTGCTGTTGGCGGGAACTTAAGTCTTTCATGATGATGCCTTTCTTTGGTGTTGATATCATTTTTTAATGTTGATATCCTTTTAATAATGTGGATACATATTTAGTCTAACACAGCATGGCAAAAAATACAAACTCATGTTCGAGAAAAATTCAGGAAAATCCCTTGACAAGGAACATATGTTCGTGTATTTTTAAATAGAACATATGTTCTTGTTATTTTAACTCGAAAGGGGAAGGAAAATGGCACACCCAAACGCATTAACGGCTGAGGTCATAAATGGAGTTCTGACCAGGGGAAAGTCCGGGAGAGGGGTCTTGGGGATCTTGGGGGTTTTAGGGGTGATGAGTGCCCTAGTGCTCTTTGTGGTTTCTTCCACGGTGTTGGCAGAAGGTACGGCGGCCAAGAATTTTGCGGTGAACAACGGGGAGGAGGTCAGCTACAAGCTGATCACGGTTCAGGAAGGCGATAGTCTATGGCAGTTGGTTTCTCAGGCTTTTCCAGATAGTGAATCTCATATTCTTATTGAGCAGACCCTCAAATATAACGACCTTAAGAGTACATATCTGACGGCCGGGCAGGAGATTTATATTCCCTGTGCACAGTGACATGATGTGATAAAAAAGAATCATCTAAAATTATTGAATATCTCTAATGATCGTGATTTCTGGCAAAAGACTCGAAAAGAAGGGGGGTTTTGTAGAACGATTTTGGGAGTTGGCGAAGGGAATAGAGGGAGCCAGAGAGAAAGGTCTTACTCTAAACCACAGTTGAGGGATATCAACTGTAAGGAGAGGAGATATGGCTTATGCAATGGAAGGAGTTTGCGTCAAATCTTAAGGCGTTGGACTGGAAACGGTTTGATCCCAGAAAACGTGTTGGCGGCGCCGATGGGTCTGAGGATATTGATAAATGGATTGATATGCTCAAGGAGGATCCTGGGGAGACGATCCGTTTCAAAGAAGTGCGTAAGCTCATTGCCCGGCAGATTTATCAGGAGCCTAAGGACTATTTGTGTACGGTTTTACCCCGGGCGTTGAAAAGCCAGATAGGCGAAGTGTATTTACTTCTCGCTCAATGCAGCTATGGACAAGGGCTTTTACAAGAGGCTCTTGCTCATATGGAGGAGGCGGGAAAACATGAGAATTCCACCCTTAAGGCTTTTACTCTTCACGCAGACTGCCTCCTTGAGATGGGGGAATGGGATATGGCTATTGCTGTACTCAATCGCGCAAAATGTACTTATCCGGAAAATGCCGCGATCCTCTTCAGGCTGGGGAATATCCATTTCTGCTGCGAAAATTATCAGGATGCGCTCAACTGCTTTGCCGGGTGCTGCAGCCTCAAGCCCCGCAGCAGTATTTATTGGGAAATGAAGGCGGAGGCTCAGCTGAAGCTTAAGTTTCTGGCTGGGGCTAACAACAGTTATAAACGGGCTTACTGGTACGCGGGATCCAACGAGACGTTGGTTCGCTGGGCTTATTGTCAGGCCCTGTATGGGGATCTGGATAAAGCTTGCCGCAAATATGAGCGGGTGCTGCGGGCAGAGTCAGAGAACCTGGATGTTTTGTCCAATCTGGCAGGGGTCTATCAGAAGCTGGGGAAGCCGGAAAAAGCATATCCGCTTCTCAGGAAGGCTTATGAATTGTGTTCGGATGATGCGATTATTCTGAACAATCTTGGCTATATTTCCATGGCCCTGGGACGCAGCCGCAAAGCCATTGAATATTACAAGACGGCTCTCAAGGAGGGCGAATGTGAGGATGTGACTATCATGTACAACCTGGCTGTCTGTTACGCGCAGCGAGGACAATGGTCTGAGGGGATTGATGTCCTCAAAAAAATTCTGGCCCTTGAACCGGATGCTGACAAGGCATGGATTCTCTTGGGTAATATTTATGAACAAAAGCAAGAGTATGAGTATTCGGTGGACTGTTATAATGAACTGCTGAAGTATGCTTAATTGCCTGTCAAAGTTATTTAGTTACAGTCCCTAAGGCGGGCAAGCAGAGGGGGCGAACATTTAACGCGCTCCATGCTGAGAAAATCCTGATCAACGCGCTGCGTTGCTCAGGATTTTCCTCAGCAAAGTCGCAGCTTATAACTGTTCGCCCCCTCTGCTTGCCCTTTGTTCGAGGCTTGACGAGTTCTGCACCAAAATTTCAAGATTTCCGGATTTTTGCCGATAGATCAAGTCTATGATAAAATCAAATGCATGTTTACTAAATCATGTGATGTGATCACAATGTACTTTTTGAGGTAAAGATAATGGCGTTTGATCAGGAAAAAATTGAAACGGCTGTGACCATGATACTTGAGGCTATCGGGGAAGATCCGAACCGGGAAGGGCTGAGGGAGACGCCGGCGAGGGTGGCGCGTTTTTATGCCGAAGCTTTTTCTGGACTGAGGGAGGATCCTGATGAGGATCTCATGATCCAGTTCAAGGAAGGTCATGAGGAGATGGTTATTGTTAAGGACATTCCTTTTTATTCCATGTGCGAACATCACTTATTGCCTTTTGTGGGGCAAGCCCATGTTGCCTATATCCCGCGCCAGGGCAGAATTTCCGGTTTGTCAAAATTGGTGCGGGTGCTTGAGACGTTCAGCCGCCGACCTCAGCTGCAGGAGCGCTTGACAACCCAGGTTGCGGATACCATTGTCCAGGAACTGGATGCGCGGGGGGTGTTGGTGGTGCTTGAGGCAGAACATCTGTGCATGACCCTGCGGGGTGTCAAGAAGCCGGGATCGAAGACGCTGACGTCGGCGGTGCGCGGCATTTTTGAATCTAATGGGGCGACGCGGGCTGAGGCGTTTGCGCTGATTCGGGGAGGGTGATCAGGAGATAGAAGGGAGTATGGGAGTATGGGGGGATGATGATATGTTGAAAAAGGTTAACCTTCTTGATGCCGCTAATACGGGTGGAGCTTATGACGACAATGACGACAAGGGACAGGCCCATTCAGGTAAGCTGGATCTCATCGGCGCTCAGAAGTTTGAAGCTTACGATAACATGTATAAGATTGTGGATTTTCTCAACCGCAATTTACGCAAACATAATTTGATGTTTGGGCTGTCTAAGGAGCAGGATGCCATGACCATGACGATTTACGAGGTTGAGTAGTATGCGTATTTTATTGACAAATGACGATGGATTCCAGGCGCCGGGACTGCAGACTCTCTATCGGGTACTGGCTGAGACGAACTGCCATCAGATATGTATTGTGGCCCCGGAGCGGCAGCAGTCGGCGACGGGACGTGCCGTGACATTGCATAAACCTCTGTTTCTTGCCCGGCATGAGCTGCCCTGCGGCGGTCAGGGTTTTGCGGTGGCGGGAACGCCGACAGATTGTATCAAGCTGGCTTTGCAGGGAGATATTCTGGGGTTCCGGCCGGAGTTGGTGCTTTCGGGTATCAATGCCGGACCTAATTTGGGCAGTGATGTTTTCTATTCGGGAACGGTGGCGGCGGCGATGGAAAGCATGCTGCTGGGTGTGAAAGCTTTCGCGTTGTCTCTGGCGGTGAAGTCTTTTACGGAGGGGATGAATTTTGAATCCGCGGCGGCTTTTGTGCGGGATGTGCTGCTGGAGGATGAGGTTCTGACCTCATTTGAGGGGCTGCTCAATATTAATTTTCCCCATCATCCCCGGGAGGCGTGGCAGGGATACTGTCTGGCCCGTTTGGGACGCCGGGCATTCCTCAACCGTTTTGAGACGCGTAAGAGTCCTTTTGGTCGGGAATACTATTGGGTCTATGGATCCCAGCCTGAGGATGAGGCGGAGGGGACGGATCAGGAGGCTATCGCCAGGGGTTTTGTGTCTATTACGCCTCTGTTGGGGGATCTGACAGATTATGCTGAACTGGAGAAGCTGGTGGAAAGAGGCGAACCATGGGGATAGCCTTGAAAGTGTTTGTTGTTTATATGATTGTTTTCTTGCTGATGATGTGGCGGGATCACAAAAAGGGGAAGAAAGCCCGTGGGCGCGCCTATTATTTGGTGCCCATAGGAGCCTTGGTGGTGATTGTCCTGCTGTCTGTGCTTAAGATTTTTATTGTCTACAAGATTATTATACTGCTTGTTTCGCTGGTGGCGGTGACTCTTACATATTGGCATTACAGGAAGAGGTAGTTAAATAACTATCTTGAAAAAGGAGGACGATGTTCATGATTTCATCAAATTTTCCGCATATCCGGTCTCTCATGAATCGGGCGGGGGGGACTGTGCTGCTCTATTGGGCTTTTTCGTTTGGGATAAGTATTCTGTTGGCCATGATTTGGGCGATAGGAATCGTGATGTTTGCTTTAGCCAATGGTCAGGATATGTCTGCTGCTTTGGAAGGGAGTTCTGCCTTGAGCTCTGATTCTTTGTTTTTGGCTTTCGCTGTGTTCCTGTCTCCTTTCGCAGCCTGGCTGACTGCCCTTGCCGGGGGGGCGCTAACCCGGATCAGGCTTAAGCCCTTGTTGGGACCGAGTCGTATGAAGGTTTCTGGTTTGATCGTCATAACAGTGGTGGCTATGGGAATGACGACTGTGGTGGATTTCATGAGTGAGTTTCTCAAAAACGCGCTTTCTCTGTTGAATCTGCACCTGTATGTTCCGGAGTTTCTGACTTCTGTGCCAACGGAGCCTCTGGCTGCATTTTTATATGCTGCGGCTATCTGTATTGGGGCTCCTGTGTTTGAAGAATTCTTGTGCCGCGGCATTCTTTTACATGCGATAAAGCCATATGGCAACGGTTTTGCGGTCATAGTTTCCGCGCTGTTTTTTGGCCTGATTCATGGCAATTTTATTCAGGCGCCAGGTGCGTTTGTCTTTGGTATTTTTCTGGGTATAGTCACACTGCGGACAGGCTCTTTAAGACCGGCAATTCTCATTCATGCTTTCAATAATACTTTTTTTGTCCTTACAGAATATGTGTTTATGCCCCTGGAGGAAAAAACCGCACATGATCTTTGGATAATCATCCAAATAGGAATTGTGACTCTGGCGTGTATCATCTTAATCATAAATTGGGCTAAAATTAAACCTTTTCTGGGTATTATGCGTCACCGGAATGATCCGGGTGTTCATGATGATCGGAGCGAAGGATCTCAGCTGCCGGACATGAATACGTCAGATCCCTATTGGCCGCGGCGCTGGTCTTGTTTCTGGACTTCTGGGGCTATGGTATCGGCGCTGGTTGTTAGTGTTCTGATGCTGCTGGCTGCTGGCATTAGCTGGTTTTGAGCAGCAAGGAACTGGCAAGGAATTCCGAGTTTAAAAGGAGCTGTACATCATGATCTTTAAGAACAAATATGGTGAAATTCGCTCGGGGTGGGGTTTATCACTTCTCGGCGCTGCGTTTATTGCGGTGCAATTTATGGTGGTTATGATTGTGGGTGTTGCAGCGCTTGTTATGGCAGCCGCGGAGGCGCCTGTATCCGACACGGCCGAGTATCAGAACAGGGTTGCGGAAATGGCTTCGCGGCTTGAGGGGAGCTATGGGGTTCAGTATTTTATGTTAGTGATGATTATAGGGGTCGTATTGCTGCTTTTTTGGCTGCTCTATAAAAGGCCTCTGGCTCAAATGGGCCTTGACAGGAAGGGCTGGCTGAAGCAATTGCTTTTCGGATGTGTGTTTGGCATTGTGTCTATGGGGTTGGTGGTCGCGGTTCTGGTGCTCACGAAGACGGCGTCCATAACACATGTGGATTGGTCCGGGGTGGGTCACCCTGGGTTTATAGGCGGATTGGTTTTGTTCATTTTTGTGGGCTTTAATGAGGAGCTGATGTCACGGGGTTTTATGATGACGGCTCTGAAGACGACTCGGTTGAAGTGGTTGATTGTTGTGCTGCCGGCTGTGATGTTTTCGGTTCTGCATATTCCTAATTTCTGGGTTATGCAAGAGTCTGTCCAGGCTTATGTGGTGGGTGTGGCCCTGGTGAATCTCATGTTAGTGGGGATTTTGTTTGCCTTTCTGTTTATCAAAACGGGGAGGCTGTGGGCGCCTATAGGGTATCATATTACGTGGAATTTCTTCCAGGGTTCTGTTTTTGGCATGGCTGTAAGCGGCGGAGATGGGAAGGTATCGATTATGAACACTGTTTTTG
Organism: Peptococcaceae bacterium; assembly: GCA_009782825.1. Classification (GTDB taxonomy): domain Bacteria; phylum Bacillota; class Desulfitobacteriia; order Desulfitobacteriales; family Syntrophobotulaceae; genus WRJI01. Next base: position 50,822 of record WRII01000005.1, on the reverse strand, counting down.
CGGGACCTGATTGGGTGACGGGGGGCGCCTTTGGCGCGGAAGGTGGCGTAGTATGCACTCTGGTGATCCTGTTGGGACTGATCTATGTCCGCTTCTTTATGAAAAAGCCGGGGCATGTGTTCTGGAGTATGGACAGTGATATGCCTTTGCAGCGAGGAGTGAGGGGGATGCGCACATGATAATCATGAAAGCGGAACCAAACTTCTGAAAGAAATTGAAGTGCTCTATCCGCGCTATGGCTGTGAACTTTTTACCAGTGCAAAAAGTGAAAAGATATTCGCCGCTGTTTCGCTAAGCTTATTCGAATCCTCGAAATACCAAAGGCACGCATGAGTGTCAAGCAGATATTTCATTCCATATACTCCTTAAAATCTTCCAATGGTGCGTCAAAGTCGTCTGCCATCCACATTTTCCCTTTCATGCACCCGCGACCATATTCAAATAGTGGCCCGACATTTTCTTTTGGTATTTCCTGAGCCTCTTCTGGTTTGGCTTTTCGTGTGCTTAGAACAAACGGAATGTCGTTCATACGGACAGTTTGGCGTAAAAACAGGTTAATTGCCGTTGTCATATCCAGTCCCAGCATTGCAAAAATTTCTTGTGCTCTCGTTTTAATTTCGCTGTCTGTTCGGATGTTAATATTTGTTATTGACATGGAAAAATCCTCCTTTGTACATTATAATAGCATATTGTGCGCAAATATACAACATGATTTCACGCCCTGGGAACCTTGTTAAACCACGGCAGTATGCTCAGATCCTTGCTTGAGATCCCTTTGATCAGCCACAGCACACCGACATACACGGCAAACCCGATACTCAAGATGAGCAAAGCGGTGGCAAACGAAAGCAGGGACTGTCCGCCCAGCACACTCTTCATCGCGATCATGGAGGCGAACATGGCGGCGGCGGCCAGCAGGGGTTTGCCGAAAAGTTTTACATAGTTGAACTTAACCTTGATATACCTCAATATGGCGGCAAAATTGAGAGAGGTGACAATGACACTGTTAATGCTGTAAGTCAGCGCGCATCCCAGGATCCCCAGTTCCGGCTGGGCGGTCAGATAAAAGAGAAGGGGAATGCGGATGAAGGCGCCGACGAGGGAATGAACCAGGGGGACATGCATTTTGCCTACCCCTTGTAAAATACCTGTGGTGGTTTGCATCAGATAGGTGAAGAGGCCGGTGGCGGCCATAATTTGCAAGGCAGGAGCGATCTGGGGGCTTTTAAAGACACCGGACAGGATATCGGCAAAGATAAAGAGGAAAATCGCGCAAGGCAGGCCAAGCAAAACGGTGGCGCGAATGGCGTCATTGCAGCGGCTGCCGGCTAACTGGTAGTTTTTCCGGGCCATGGCCGCGGAAATCGCGGGGACGAGGGAAGTGGCTAAGGCGAAGGTAAACACATTCGGGAAGGTGAGAAGGGTCAGGGCGGTGCCGTTAAGCTGACCGAAAAGGGATGTGGATTCAGATATGCTATAGCCGGCCTTGCCCAGCTGCCGTGGGATGATAAGGGTATCAAGAGTAGACAGAAGGCTGGCGGCCAGGCGGCTGCCTGTGGTGGGCACAGAGAGCGTGAAGAGATCCTTGCAAATGTGGCGATAGCGCATGCGGTGAGGCTGATAGACACGTTTTTTGTCCTGACTGCGCTGCCAGACATAGAAGATCATAATCATGATCAAGGCAATGAGTTCGGCAGCCACCATGCCCAGGGCCAGGCCGCAGGCGGCCCATTCTACTCCCATAGGCAGCAGAAGCCAGGCGGCGTAGAAGCCCAGACCTACCCGGGCAATTTGGCCGACGATCTGGCTGGTGGCGGAGGGGAGCATATTTTGCAGTCCTTGAAAATACCCACGGAAGCCGGAAGAAACGGAGACAATGAGCACAGAGGGAATACAAATTTTAAAAATCATGCCCACTCGTTTGTCAGGAAAAAATTCTGTTGATATAATTGGAATATTCAGATAAACAAGCAAGGTCACCAGAGTGCCGGAGACGAAGAGGATGAGGAGGGCTGTATGGAAGATTTTGCGAGCATCTTGGGGAGCGCCCAAGGAGATTTTTTCTGACACCATTTTCGCCACGGCTAAAGGAAGCCCTGCCGTTGTAAAAACCAGAGTTGTCATATAAACGGGGAAGGCCATCTGGTACAGGCCGAAGGCTTCGCTGCCGATATAGTGCATGATCAGGTATTGGTAAACAAAGCCCATGATCTTGTTGACAAGATTAGCGCCGAACAAAATGGCGGCTCCCACAATCAGCCGGTTGGCCATGGCATCTCCTCCCGAGGGTCTTTTAAACATATATGCCGGAGGATGACTGCCCATGACGAAGCCCATGTCCAATGTCCAGGTTGGAACATCTTGGCGAAGAGCGCTTTATAATGTCCAGTTTGAAACACCTTGGCGAAGATGACTTTACAGTGTACAATTTGCAGCGACTTGGCGAAGAGCACTTTACAATGTACAATGTACAATAGACAGGGTGCACGGCTTATCACCTTAGCGGGTTATATCATTTTAAAATAAAGGGGCGATTGTATTGAAAGCTTATGAAACCAGCAACATTCGGAATATCTGTCTGGTAGGACACGGTGGGACAGGAAAGACGTCCCTGGCGGAGGCCATGCTTTACAATACCGGAGTTACGACGCGGATGGGTAAGGTTGTGGATGGCAACACCGTTTCTGATTACCTGCCGGAGGAAACCCATCGGCAGATTTCTATGAATCTGTCTCTTGTGCCTATTGAATTGGGTCAGGTGAAAATCAACCTTTTGGATACGCCGGGATATGCTGATTTTATTGGCGAAGTCGTTTCGGGGCTGCGGGTGGCGGAAACGGGACTCATGGTGATATCGGGAGCGGATGGCGTCGAAGTCCAGGCTGAGATGATCTGGGAGATGATGGATGTCAAGAAGATGCCCCGCATGGTCTACATCAACAAATTGGATCGCGAAAATGCCAACGTGGAAAAGGTATTGGAGCAGCTCAAGAGTAGTTTTCCCGGGGTGCGTTTTGTGCAGATGCAGATTCCTGTGGGAACAGAGGCTTCTTTCAGCCAAGTGATCGATATTCTGGGCAAGGTTCCCGACACCTATGCCGATGAGGCCGCGGTATTGCTGGATGCTTTGGCCGAGGCGGCTGCGGAAGCCGATGATGATGTTTTGATGAAATATCTTGAAGAGGAGCCCTTGACCCTGGAGGATAATAAAAAGATTCTGTGCCTCGCGTTGGCCCAAAATCTTATGGTACCCGTTCTGTTCGGGTCTGTAGAAAAGAATGTGGGGGTCAAAGAGCTGGCCCAGTTTATCAGCGAGTATGCCGTGGTTCCTGAGTCTCAGGAGAGCAAAGCGGTGTTGGTTTTCAAAACTTTGGCGGACGCTTATCTGGGCAAAATGTCTTTCCTGCGGGTTTACGGAGGCACGTTGAACAGTGACAGCATACTTCTCAATGGGAGCCGGGATGTGGACGAGAAAGTGGGGCAGCTCTTTTTCCTGCGCGGCAAGCATCAGGAAAATACGCCAGCGGCCAAGGCCGGAGATATTGTTGTGGTGTCCAAGCTGCAGGAAACCAAGACAGGGGACACCTTGTGCGGCAAAGAAAAGAAAGTGACTCTGGACAGTATTGAATTTCCCAAACCGACCTTCTCTCTGGCCATACGAGCCAAGAGCAAGGCGGACGAAGACAAGATGGGGTCGGCCCTGACCCGTCTCAGTGACGAGGATCCCACTCTGGAAATTTCGAAACCTGTTGAAACCCATCAGACGCTGTTGACGGGCATCGGCGATACGCAGCTGGATGTCATCAAGGAAAAACTGGCCCGCAAATTCGGGGTGGGGGTGGAAACCGAGGCGCCCCGGGTTCCTTACCGGGAGACCATCCGTAAAACTGTCCAAATTCAAGGCAAGCACAAAAAACAAACCGGAGGCAGCGGGCAGTACGGAGATGTGTGGATTACTTTGGAGCCCTGTCCGGATCAGGACTTTGTATTTGTGGAAACGGTGGTGGGCGGTTCTGTGCCGCGGAACTTTTTCCCCGCTGTGGAAAAAGGATTGCGCGAAGCTATGTCCGAAGGGTTCCTGGCCGGATACCCGATGACCAATATCAAATGTACCCTTTATGACGGGTCATACCACCCTGTTGATTCCAATGAGATGGCTTTCAAGCTGGCGGCAAAACTGGCCTTTAGAAAAGGCTGCGAACAGGCGAATCCTGTCCTCAAAGAGCCTGTGGTTGAAGTGGATATCCGCGTCCCGGAAGAATTCGTGGGTCAGGTCATTGGAGATTTAAACAACAAGAGAGGTCATATGCTGGGCATGGATCGGGACGGGAAGATGCAGCTTATCCGGGGGCGTGTGCCTCAGGCGGAAATGATGCGCTATACGATTGATCTCAGAGCTATGACGCAGGGGAGAGGATCTTTTACAAGTACGTTTGTCGGGTATGAGGATGTGCCCCCTAAGCTGGGTGAGACGTTGATTGCGCAGTTGAAGGCTCAGAAAGAGGGGTAGAGGGTTCTGCTGTCAACGCGGGCTGCGCCCGCAAGTGGTCAGGGATCAGTGGTCAGTGGTTAGTGGTCAGGGATTTTCTTGTTTTTTTATTGACACTTCGCACCCATAAGTGACTAAAAGTGGTTGGGGACTGTAACTCAATAACTTGGATGATAGTTACAGCCCCTAATCCCCATACACATACACATACACATACACATACACATACACATAAACACACACACACACACATATATATATATAAACATTAAGATATATCTTAACAAATCAAGAGAACATACTTGTAATTCAGTTGTATATGTGAAATAATGATGTCGTTGCTATTGGGAGGAGTGTTAATATTCATGATTCAAAGAGAGGCGTACATGAGCCGCATCCGGCCGTTTATCGGGAGCGATCTCATAAAAGTGCTGACCGGCGTCAGACGTAGCGGGAAATCGGTCATGCTGGAATTGATACAGGCCGAGTTAACAACGCAAGGGATTTCCGGCTCACAGTTTATCAAACTCAATTTTGAGGACATGGACAACGCTTGGCTGCGCACCGCTGAGGCTCTGCACAAAGAGGTCACGCAGAGGATGGCGGGCATCGAAGGGAAGGCATATCTTTTCTTCGATGAAATTCAAGAGGTTTTGGAATGGGAAAAATGCGTCAATTCGCTCCGTGTTAAATTTGACTGTGACATCTATATCACAGGTTCAAACGCCAAGCTGCTTTCAGGCGAACTTGCGACTTACCTTGCCGGGCGGTATGTTGAATTCATCATTTATTTATCCTTTTTCCTTCGGGGAGTTCTTGGAGCTATACATCTCTATCTTCCCGAACGTGCAGCAAAAGGAAGCGTTCACAAGGTATATGACCCTCGGCGGTATGCCTTATCTCGGAAATCTCCGCTATGAAGAATCACCGTCACAAATCTACTTACAGGATTTATTCAATTCGGTTGTCCTTAAAGACATCGTAAAACGCAATAAGGTTCGTGACGTCGATCAGCTGGAGCGTATCATAGCATATATATTCAACGGTGTTGGGACGACGTTTTCGGCGGCGTCCATCTCAAAATATTTTAAGAACGCAAACCGTGTGATGGCTCCCGAAACGACGATGAACTATATCAATTATTGCATGAACGCTTTTCTCATCTACCAAGTACGCAGACAGGATTTACAGGGCAAGAAGCTGCTTGCGGTCAACGAGAAATATTACATCGCCGACCACGGACTCCGCGAGGCGGTGTACGGAGGCAACATGAAGGACGTGAATCTCATTCTGGAGAACATCGTTTTCATGGAGCTGCTTCGGAGGGGTTACAAAGTTACAGTCGGTAGAGCGGGAGCGAAGGAGATTGACTTCATCTGTGAGAATAAGAAGGAGAGGCTCTATGTTCAGGTTACCTACCTTCTTGCGTCAGAAGAGACGATTCAACGTGAGTTCGGCGCATACGAACCGGTACGGGACAATTTTCCGAAGTATGTTGTGTCACTGGATGAGTTCGACATGAGCCGCGAAGGGATCAAACACAAAAACATCCGGGACTTTCTGCTTGCTTCTGAGTGGAACTGAGAATGACTTTGGAGGAATTGTCCCAAAAAGCCATGGCGTATCTTCAGAGCCAAAATTAATGGCCGCCCCGCCCAGTCCGGCGGATAGATTCCCGCTTGCACATAGCATCGTCCAGACGGTATGGAGATAACCCAGGTTACACGGGTTCAAAAGATGTGCAAAATCGCATCTACATCCTCTAAAGCTTTTGGTATCATTCTCTGCAAGTCTTTAATTCTAGTTATCATATACTCCTGATCATAACCATTCATATTTTCCAATGCCCATATATGCAATAAATCTAACTCTTTCAAAACATCATCTAAATTCGACTTACCAAACCTGCTCCCATCACAAATATATTTAACACCAATTTCAGATATGGCAGGAATCCAATATTTCACATAAAAACGCTGAGTCGATATATTTACGCTCAAAACGATTTTTGATCTATCCCTATTGAACTTATATAAAGCAACAGACATGGCTTTATCATCCTCTACATCCAAATTCCGATCTAAAACCGTACCCAGGCTATTATGCCATTTTCATCTAACAGGCGCAAGGGCATCTCAGTAGGGTCATTCTGATAGAAATACGCCTGAGAACTTGGCTCTCCTGCTCTCCTGCTTTTTTCAGGTGGCATCATCCCGACTTTTTTTGTATAATAGTATCGTTCGCCTAATAAAAGCTCGAACAAGTCCCTTTTGGGCATAATCACAGGGATAGTTTGGCAAAAAAAATTGGCAGAAAAAATAGTAAGGAGAGAACAACCCCATGCAACAGGAACGCGTTTACAATTTTTCACCCGGACCGGCGGTTTTGCCGGTTGAGGTTTTGGAAAAAGCCCAGAAGCAGCTGGTGGCTTATGAAACGGCAGGGATGTCGGTTATGGAAATGAGTCATCGCTCGGCGGCATTTGAAGAAATCATAATGGGGGCCCAGGACCTGCTGCGTCAACTCATGAACATTCCTCAGGGATATCAGATTTTATTCCTGCAGGGAGGCGCCAGCATGCAATTTTCCATGGTGCCGATGAATCTTGTGCGGGGCGGTAAGATGGATTTTGTCATCACAGGGCAATGGGCGAAAAAAGCGGCTTCAGAGGCGGCGCGCTACGGCCAGGTCACTACTATCGCGTCTTCGGCGGATAGAACCTTCGCCTATATTCCGGACTTGGATCCGAGCACGTTCAGTCCGGATGCGGATTATTTTCACATTACTGTGAACAACACCATCTATGGTACGCGGTACACCAGCCTGCCTGATACGGGCAGTGTTCCTTTGGTGACGGATATGTCCAGCTCTATTCTGTCGGAGGCGTATGATGTGAGCCGGTTTGGCCTGATCTATGCGGGGGCCCAGAAGAATATTGGCCCGGCGGGCCTAACTATCGTCATTATCAGGGAGGACCTGATCGGGAATCCTCTGCCCCATATTCCAACGATGTTCGATTACAAAACCCATGCGGACAATAAGTCTTTGTACAATACGCCGCCGACGTTTGGCATCTATATGGCGAAGCTTGTGTTTGAATGGCTGGCGGCTCAGGGCGGCGTGAAGGCGATCCAGAAGTATAATGAGGACAAAGCGGCTGTGCTGTATGATTTCTTGGATAATTCGAAGCTTTTCCAGGGTACCGTGGATAAAAGGGATCGTTCCTTGATGAATGTTCCCTTTGTGACGGGGAATCCTGATGTTGACGCTCAATTTTTGAAAGAAGCCAAGCGGAAGGGACTGGTCAACTTAGGTGGGCACCGTTCTGTGGGGGGTATGAGAGCGAGTATTTATAACGCTATGCCCCGGGAAGGGGTACACGCGCTGGTTGATTTCATGAAGGAATTTGAGGCGCAGAACGGTTGAGGGATGAGGGGATTAACTCAATACTATGGAATAAGAAAAAATCAATCTTATGCACCTATACAATAAGAAAAATGTGGAGGGAATCAGAATGTTTAAACTTGTTACCTTAAATAATATCGCCCAGCAGGGATTAGACTGTTTTCCGGAGAAGGATTATATGATCCGGAAAGAGGATCCACAGCCGGATGGCATTTTGCTGAGAAGCTACAAGATGCACGACATGGAGTTGCCTGCTTCGCTTAAGGCTGTGGCCAGAGCCGGGGCTGGGGTCAACAATATTCCGTTGCAGACCTGTTCGGACAAGGGAATTGTGGTCTTCAACACGCCGGGGGCCAATGCCAATGCGGTTAAGGAGCTGGTTATCGCGGCGCTGCTGTTATCTTCCCGGAAAATTCATCAAGGTATTACTTGGGTGCAATCTCTGCAAGGTCAGCAGGATGTGGCTGAGCAGGTGGAAAAGAAGAAGGCTCAGTATGTAGGACCTGAACTCATGGGTAAGAAGCTGGGCGTGATTGGGCTTGGCGCTATTGGCGTCCGCGTGGCTAACGATGTGTACCGTTTGGGGATGGAGGTCATGGGGTATGATCCCTTTATGTCCGTAGACGCGGCTTGGAATCTTTCCAGAAGGGTTGCGAAGGCAGTTTCTGTGGAGGAGATTTATCGGGGGTGCGACTATATCTCGATCCATGTTCCGTTCGGTTCTAAAACGGAAAAAATGATTAACAAAGAAAGTTTTGCCCTCATGAAACAAGGTGTGCGTCTGCTGAACTTCTCCCGGGCTGGGCTGGTGGATAATGATGATCTGCTGGCGGCTATTGAAGAGGGGAAGATAGGCTGTTATGTGACGGATTTTCCGGTGCCGGAATTGTTGGGGAATGAGGCTATTCTTCCTATTCCGCATCTGGGGGCGTCTACGCCGGAATCGGAAGAGGTTTGTGCCATGATGGCGAGTATGCAGCTGAAAGAGTATCTGGAGCGGGGAAATATCAGCAATTCAGTCAATTTCCCGTCCTGTTTTCTAAGCTATACGGGACGGAAAAGGGTTTGTGTGGTTCATAAGAATGTTCCCAAAGTGGTGGGGGCACTGGCAGGGCTCCTGGGGAGCAAGGGTATCAATATCAGCGATATGATCAACCAAAGTCAGGATATGGTTGGGTACACGCTGATCGATATTGATGTGGATGAGATTGATGGCAAAAACTTGGCGGAAGAAATGGAGAAGATTGAGTCTGTTGTCCGTGTGAGGGTGATTTGATGTTTGAGTGAGAGGGATATAGTGTGTGAGTAAGATATAATGGTGTGAGTAAGATATAATGGTGTGAGTAAGATATAATGGTGTGAGTAAGATATAATGGTGTGAGTAAGATATAATGGTGTGAGTAAGATATAATGGTGTGAGTAAGATATAATGGTGTGAGTGAAATGATAGTAAAGGCTTTTCGAGGGATACGGCCGGTTCCGGAGTATGCGGCTCGTGTGGCGGCCTTGCCTTATGACGTTATGAACCGCGAAGAAGCCAAGGAGATGGCACAGGGCAACCCTGTCTCTTTTCTGCATGTGGATCGGGCGGAGATTGATCTTGATGACGATGTTGCTCCTTACGAGGACAGGGTTTATGCCCAAGCTGCTTTGGCGCTGTCTCACATGAGAGAAGAGGGGATCCTCATCCAAGAGGAGGATCCCGCCCTGTATATTTACCGGCTGACCCGGGAGGGACGGGCTCAGACGGGTCTTGTGGCTTGTGTCAGTATTGATGAGTATCTGCAAGGGACGATCAAGAAACACGAGCTGACCCGGGAAGAGAAGGAACGGGATCGGATTCGGCATGTGGATGGATGCGGGGCACATACGGGGCCGGTTTTTCTCACATATCGTTCCCGAAAAAGTATCAATGATGTGATTGAGGGTTGGATAGGTCAACGTCCCCTCTACGCTTTCACAGCTGAAGATGGAGTGATGCATGAGGTATGGCGTATTGATGATGGAGCTGTCCTCAGGCAATTGGAAGAGGCGTTTGCGCAAGTGGAGGATTTTTATATTGCTGATGGACATCACCGCATGTCTGCGGCGGTGCAGGTGGGTCTGCAAAGACGCCGGGGTAAGCCCGGTTATACGGGAGAGGAAGGTTTTAACTTTGCTTTGGCGGTGATTTTTCCCAATGATCAGATGTATATTATGGCGTACAACCGGGTGGTACGGGATTTGAACAGGTTAACGGCTGATGAGTTTTTGTGCAAGGTTGGGGACGTAGCTCAAGTGGAGGTATTGGGCAATGCGCAGGGTGAAGCCTCTGCTGGTGTGTTTAGTAATAAGTCGGGGTCTATATGGGAAAATGAGCCTGATGATGCACAGCGTATAATGTGCGATGTCCATGATGTCCATGATGTCCATGATGTCCATTATAAAGCGAATGTCGGAGATTTAGGGAACAACAGAAAGAATGAAGAAGTGAGCATCATAGAATCAGTGAACAGTACAACAGGGTCAAATACGTGTCAGTTATTTATGTATCTGGACAGAAAATGGTATAAACTAACTGTACCGGGGGACGGCATGCCAGAAGATCCGGCGGAAGCGCTGGATGCGTCTCTGCTGCAAAATAGAGTCTTGGCGCCTATTCTGGGGATACAGGATCCGCGCCGGGATCAGAGGATAGATTTTGTCGGAGGGATACGCGGGGTGCGTGAGTTGGAGAATCGTGTGGATTCAGGAGAAATGGCTGTGGCTTTTGCCTTGTATCCGGTATCTATTGAGGAATTGTTTCGGGTGTCTGACGCGGGGAAGATGATGCCGCCCAAATCGACGTGGTTTGAGCCGAAGTTGAGAAGCGGGTTGTTTATTCATGGGTTGGAGTGAGGAAATAATACTTTGTGAGGGCACTAACTCCTGTAGAACGCTTTGCACATTCATTACTTTGTATTACTTTGTGACGACTTAATAATCCCAATGAACCAAGTATAGGTTGTGAACCTAGTCCGCTTTAGTAACTTACAGACGCAAAGCGTCAATAAAAAACAAGAAAATCCAATACTAACCACTAACCACTAACCACTAACCACTAACCACTAACCACTGATCACTGACCACTAACCACTGATCACTGACCACTTGCGGGCAAAGCCCGCATTAGAGTGTTACGAAATTGTTCATCAATTCATCCATTCCTGCTTCACTTTTACCATAATTTCCATATGTCGCGATAATAACTATAATTCTATTTTTGCATTTGCGAATATAATAATCTTGCTTTATTGTGCTTTCGCGGGTTACTAAGGTCTCCTTGATTATGGTGCAGGATAGTTTTTGATAAGTTTCTCCTGCTATTTCTACCTCTGTAATTTCATCGCTAAATGAATGGTTTTTTATCTTCCTTCCTATAGTGATCGGCTTTTCGTTTTCTTGATCAATTTCTTTAGAAATATCGTTTTTTAATGCCTCAATATATTTTTCAGTGGAACCTATACTTGCCAAAGGATTCTCAACAAGCAAAATTATAGAAGAACCACTCCCGGATGAAGAAATTTCTACTTCACTGTCCTCTCCCGATTTTATTTGATACCCTTGAGGAGCCGTAAACTTTAAGTTCAAAGACTCGTTTTCGTAACAATTATCTGTTATCTTTCCTGCCTGATAAGAATCTGTGCATCCAGTAAGAACAAAACTTAGTATAAGAACAAAAGCACAAGATAATATAAATTTCTTTTTCATAATTCTCCCCTCCAAATTATTAATATATTAATTCTAACACGAGAGATATTAAGAAGTCCTTAAATCTGTATTAATTCTTATTGTTTTTGGGGCAAACGAACTATATACTATAGCTAAAGAGGACTATGTCCACAACCTGAATATGGTTCAATGGCATTACTAAGTCGTCACAAAGTAATGAATGCGCAAAGCGTTCTACAGGAACCCTAAGAAAGTGAGCGATTGATCGTGAGCATGATGGGTCGAGCAGTCTACTGCCGTTGTGAGCAGTGGGAAATCATCCACCTAAAAAACAAATCTATAAAATACCAAGAACATAACCATGTCTCGGTTTACACAATCGGACTGATCCTATGCGGACAAATTACCCTGAAATGTCATGAGGCCTTCACAACTTACTCGTCCGGAAGTTATTTTATTGTGGCTCCGTATCAGGTCCATGCCCTGTTGCTGCCAGATGCCTATGAGATGCTGTCCATATGTGTAAACAAAAACCTTGTCGAATCTCCGACTTTCGCGCCAGCCAATTTGTCCAGCGTTCTCTCACAAGCGCTACATCAACTCGGGCTCAATGTGAATGCCGTGTTATTAGCAAAAGCTGCCGAGGCTTTGTACATTTGTCAAGCCCCTCAGCCGTCGGATCGTATTATTCTCTCAAGTGCGCATGCCTTTTGGCGTGCACCGGAGAACCATAACAGATTACAGGTGACAGCAGGTGAAGCAGGGTATAGTCTGCACCATTACATCAAAAAATTCAAAAGACATATTGGCGTGACACCGCACAAATTCCTCCTTCAAAGCAAAATCCGTAAGGCTCAGAGAATGATTGAAAATGGGAAGCTGTTTATAGATATTGCTTTAGCTCTGGGTTTTTATGACCAGAGCCATTTTATTAAATGCTTCAAAAACATTGTTGGTTTCACGCCTTCTGAATATAGGGGATGTGTCAGAAGAGTATATCAGAAGAACATAAAGGAAACCTGTTAGGGGCTGTAACTAAATAAGTTTGACATTAGGCCGCCGGATTTTTGGCGTTTGGTGTTGGCCTTGATAGTTGGCGTTTAGCTGCGGACAGATGATTATCTAGAATCGATGTTGAGTGCTTGCGTCAGGCAAGGCGAAAATCCGCAGACAACCTGGAAGGTTTTCAAGGATTTTCAACGAAACATGGCGCAAGCACTCAAGCATCGAATGTAAATAGCCAACGGCATATCGCCAACAGCAAACTATCAGAGCAAGCACCTGCCGCCAAAAAGACAAGGAATAATGTCAAAGTTATTTAGTTACAGTCCCTAAGGGATTGGGTACCGCAGCGCGGAGTGATTAAGCCGTGTGGAACGAGCACCGCTGTGCGGCCCTAACACAATGCTGGAATAAACTTGGCAAAAAGGGACAGACCGTCAGGGCCAGCTGTGACTTCATGCTCAATGCCGGCAGGTAAGACGGATAGGGTACCTGCCTTGTAGATGATTTCCTGATCGGCTTTCTTACACAGGCCGCTTCCGGTAATAACTTCGTGGGTTTCCAACTGTGTGTTGTGGATGTGCAGGCCGATTTTCTTTTGGGGAGCAATACGGACGAGATGGTAGCTAAAGACGCCCTCCGTATCCTTAGCTGTGATCAAGTGCTTGAGCTCCACCCCGTCAAACTTGGCATGGGGCGACCAGGCAATGGATTTCGCATCCACGGGCTGTTCTTCTGTGCCGGTAAGGCCTGATGATAGATACAATTTTCCCTCTTCGAATTCTTTAAATATGGACATGTTTACACCTCCTATGGGATTCTGGGATTATGATCATATTAACATGAGCATACCTCATTTAACAGAAAATTGATAGTAAAAAATTGTCCAAAAATTAGTCAGAATAAGATTTTGACCGCACCCGCGCATCTGCAGATGATGTGATGATGTGGCATGTTGTTGAATCCAGCAGTTGTTGAATCCAGCAGTTGACATGATCATGAAAAGCATGCTAAGATGAAATTCAACATATATTTGAATAATTAATCGATTCATGACGAATCCTGCGAATGCGGTTTGTGTTAAAAATGAAGGCTAAGCAAAAGGCGCAGCAACATTTTTGATGGAAACATATTTGACCGGCGACAAATATGTTTCCATGGATTACAAAACAATTAATCTACCAAAAAAATGCCGGAGAAGAGGGGCTGAAAGTGAAAAGGGTATTGGGTATTCTGCTGGTTTTAACAGTTCTTATGGCGGCCTTTGGCTGCACCAAAAAAGAGGATGACAACAAAGTGGTGATTTACTCAGGGGCAGAGGATTACCGCAATGAGGAGTTTAGGAGCAGGCTCAAGGAGAAGTTTCCAGATTATGACATTATTATTGAGGAAATGGCGACCGGGACCTTAGCGAATAAGCTGATGACCGAAGGAAAAAATATACAATGCGATATTGTTTTTGATTGTGATTATGGCTACGCGTCAAAATTCGAGCCCTATCTGGCTGAGCTCTCCGATTATGACTTCGCTCCCTTTGTGGAGGATATGGTTCTGCCCTCGAAGAAGTTTATTCCGGAATGCAAAAACGGAGGATGTATTGCCATCAATCCTGATGTTCTCAAAGACAAGGGTGTTGAGGAACCCACCAGCTATTCTGATTTGATTAAGCCTGAGTACAAAGGTCTTGTCTCCATGCCGAACCCAAAATCATCAGGCACCGGCTACATGTTCCTGAAGAGCCTGATTGTTGCCATGGGGGAAGACCAGGCTTTTGCGTATATGGATGAGCTCGCGAAAAACATTACTCAATTCACCACATCAGGATCCGGTCCTGTTAACGATTTGGTGCGGGGCGAGGCCGGTATTGGCCTGGGTATGACAGCGCAGACGGTTACCAAAATCAACGAAGGCGCCAATCTTAAGATTGTCTATTTTGATGAGGGGTCTCCGGTTTCCCGTTACGGAATGGGGATGATTGACAGCAGACAAGACAAAGCCGCGGTCAAAGCAGTTTTTGATTATTTTTACAGTGACCTTATCAAGGCCGATAAAGAGAAATTCTATCCGGAAAAAATCTATAAGGATTTAGATTTTTCCATTCCCAATTATCCTTCGGATATAAAATATTCGGATATGGGTGTCAACACTCCTGAAGAGAAGACTCGTATCCTTGATAAATGGATCCATTGATGGACGAGGCCAGATGCGAAGCTAAATGTCACGGCAAGCTTGCTGTCGAAAACCTGAGAGTGGAGTTCGGTGATAACACAATCTTGCAGGATGTTAGTTTTGCGGTCGAGGATAAAGAATTTCTCTCTATCCTCGGCCCTTCCGGTTGTGGTAAAACAACAATCCTCCGGGTTTTGCTGGGACTGCTGAAACCCACTCAAGGCAAAATATATAAAGATGGTATCAATATAACTGCTTTTCCGCCGGCTAAGCGTAAGATGGGAATTGTGTTTCAGAACTATGCTCTTTTTGAGAATATGACGGTTCTGAATAATGTTCAATATGCATTAAAGTTCGATCAGGAGAAAAAGAAGGATGCCTATAAGATTGCTGTGGATTTGATTCACCGGGTCGGATTGAAAGAACATATGCATAAACGTCCCTATAAACTATCAGGAGGTCAGCAGCAGAGGGTGGCTATTGCCAGGACTCTGGCGACAAGTCCTGACGTTATTTTATTGGATGAGCCCATGTCGGCTTTGGATGCGGAAATGAGGCTTTCGCTGCGGTCGGAGATCAAAGGCCTTCAGAAGGAATTTGGGTCCACAATGATCTATATTACCCATGACCAGGAGGAAGCTCTGGCGATGTCCGACAGAATTATGGTACTGGAAAAGGGAGTTATTCAACAGATTGGCACTCCGATGGAGATTATCGATAAACCTGCTAACACTTATGTTAAGTCTTTTGTGCAGGAGAACATGAGGTTGAAAATCGACTCTTTGGCACAATTCTTTAATAAACTATAGAGCGGAGGGAAAGTGTGCGCTCAGATCGCCAATACGCTCTCATAACAAAATGGCTGTTGATTTCATTTTTTGCGGTTATTGTGCTTTTTCCTTTGCTCCGTATGCTTTTTAAGATAGCGGAATCTGAAACTAACATCGTTAAAATTATGTCTTCTGTCAATTTTCATAACGCCCTTATGAATTCTTTAACAATTTCCCTAACCGCAACACTGATTTCGGTGGCTCTCGCTTCTCTCTTGTCTTGGTGTGTTCTCCGTTCACATATTCGGTTTAAAGTGCTTCTAACAATACTTTTTACCCTGCCCATGCTCATTCCCTCATTTTCTCATGGCATAGGCCTTATCATCCTCTTTGGCAAGAACGGTGTTATATCAAATGTGATCACAGATTTATTGCAAATCGACGTGTCAATCTATGGCTTTTGGGGAATTGTTATCGGCTCGGTGATGTATTCTTTTCCGGTGGCGTTTCTGATGGTTTCGGACATTCTTCGCTATGAGGACAGCTCTCCCTATGAGGCTGCCGGTGTTCTGGGGGTGCCCAAGATCCGGCAGCTTACGGGGATATCTTTGCCCTATTTACGCAAACCTATGATTATTGTGGCTTTTGCGGTGTTCACGATGATTATTACCGATTATGGTGTGCCGATGTTTGTGGGGGATACTCACAGCCTTACTCTTCCGGTTATGATGTATCAGGAGGTGATAGGGCAGGGGGATTTGGGCAAAGGAAGCGTCATTGCGCTGGTTTTGCTTATGCCGGCTGTCATGGCCTTCGTGATTGATCTGCTTAACAAAGACAGGGGCAATTTGTCTTTTGTCATTAAGCCCTTTGAAACGGCTAAAAATACATTGCGTGACCTGTTTTCCTATACTTTTTGCGGTGCGGTTGCTTTACTGGTTCTGCTTCCTATCGGTGCGTTTATAGTGCTGACTTTTCTTAGGCATTATCCTTATGATATGGCATTTACCCTGGAGAATATTGCAAAGACATTTGATAAGGGCGCCGGTATCTATTTGAAAAATTCGGTTATGATATCGCTGTTTGTTGGGGGTGTTGGGGTTGTGGTCGCGTCGGTCACATCCTATTTTACGGCGAGAATGCGTGGTGTCACATCGAAGATCCTTCATCTGATTTCGATTACGACTCTGGCTATACCGGGTCTGGTTTTGGGCTTGTCCTACGCGATCTTTTTCAGCCCGACTTTTCTGTACCATACGATTGCTATTCTGATTATGGTCAATCTGGCCCACTTTATCGCGTCGCCTTATTTGATGATGTACAATACTTTTAACAAGTTGAATGAGAACCTTGAAGATGTGGGGGCGACCTTGGGGATAAGCAGAATACGTATTTTTTTAAATGTTTTGCTGCCCCAGGCGAAGGGGACGATTGCCGAAATGTTTATGTACCTCTTCGTGAATTCCATGATGACTATATCTGCTGTAACATTCCTGTATACTTCTGAGACGAAGCCGATCTCTATTATGATTACATCCTTTGAAAAGGATATGAATTGGGAAGGGGCTGCTTTTGTGTCGTTAATGATCCTGGCTGTTAATATCGTGATGAAGATAGGTATAGCCTTGGTTAAGCGCCGCCTTTTGGGAAGTGAGAAATGCGTATGAGTATGAGTAAAGAGTGTTTTGAGATTCTGGTTCTTGTTGAAGGGGGCAAAGGGGTTCCTTCAGTTGGTGATCTCAGGGAGCTGACTGGGTTATCTGAGGAAAGGGTTCGGGAGTCATTGGGTGTTCTTTACATGGGGGGGCTCCTTGATGATAGAGGTGTGACCTTTGCTGGGAGTGAGGCCTTATCTCCCTACAGAGCGAAAAGGGCCGTGTTTTTGGCAGCGGGTTTTGGGTCACGGATGCTTCCCGTTACCTTAATGACGCCTAAGCCTTTGGTTATGGTGAATGGGACCAGAATTATTGACCGGCTCCTTGACGCAGTGACCGCAGTGGGAATTAAGGAGATATACATCGTTGTCGGGTACTTGTCTGAGGTATTTCGCCAGCTTTTAGAGAAGTATCCCCATATTACTTTTATTGAGAATCCTGTCTACAGTAAGGGAAATAATATTTCATCAGCTTATTTTGCCAGGGATTTTTTTGAGAATGCCTATGTGTTTGAATCTGATTTGCTGCTCTATAACTCTGAGTTAATCACCAAGTATCAATATGGTTCCAATTATCTGGGGGTTCCAGTGAAAAGAACTGATGACTGGTGTCTGTTGAGTCAAGAGGGGCGTATATCAGCGATGCAATTGGGCGGAGAAAACTGTTATCATATGTACAGTATTTCCTATTGGACTCAACAAGATGGGGTGAGGCTGCGTCATCATCTTAGGGATATTTATCAACAGGCTCAGTATAGAAATATTTTCTGGGATCAGGTTCCTTTGGAGTGTTTTCGCGATGAATATCATGTTGCCATCAGGGAATGTGCTTTCTCGGATATTGTTGAAATAGATACCTTGAAGGAATTGATGTTAATTGATCCTTCCTATAGGTATACTGTGTCAAATTTTTCTTGACGAACACTATTTATCTGGAGCGGTTATTCTCGCGAGAATCACACAGAACGCTGGGAAGATAGCGATTTTTTCACAATAGTGATTTTTTCACTCTTGAAAACAACGTAAAATCGAAGTATTATTAGGGTAATAGGTGATTGGGAAATTGGACGATGTCTGTTATAGAAGGAAGTGCAAAATGAGCTATCAACCAATTAGAAACGACGACAGTCTTTCCGAACTTTTTAGCTGTATTAATGACTTTTATCTGATATTAAAGCATCTTTTAGCCTCCAGAGGAAATATGGAGAGCTTTGACATCTGGTTGCATAAATGTTTGCAGGTGAATGGAAATGGGTTATATTTGTTTCTCAGGAAAAACCGCGACCGTTTTTCGGAGAGCGAATGGCAGTCCTGTGCGCGCCTGCTTCCCTTACTTGATGAGAGAAGGTATGACATAAATGAATATCTTGTATAAAGAAAAGGTGGTTTATCGAGCCCTTGCCAGTGGCGCGAAAGGAGTGTAACCCCACTTGTTTGAAAAGAAGATCGATAAGGCGGCGGATCTGATAAGAGCTAAAGGGTATACTCTGTTAAACGGCTTATCGAATCAAGAAATACAGGATGCTGAAAATTTTTATAATATATCTTTTCCTCCTGACTTAAAGGAACTTTATATGGCGTTTTATCCTTACCAGTTTTGTGACTGGAGGGATTTCAGCAAGACAAATGCTGCGAAAGTCAGAAGGCGGTTAGACTGGCCTGTTCATGGGTTATTGTTTGATGTTAAACATAGTGCTTTTTGGATGGAATCTTGGGGAGAAAGGCCGGAAAATATGGATACAGCTGTAGAGATTGCACGAGAAAGATTAAAAATCGTCCCCTCGCTTATTCCTATTTACAGCCACAGATATTTGCCTGGCTCTCCCAATGAGGCAGGAAATCCAGTCTTATCTGTTTATCAAAGAGATATCATTTACTATGGAGAGGATCTCTTCAAATATTTTGACCATGAATTCGGCAGCAGAACAGAAGTAAGATATGACAAGATAAAAAAGACTGTTCCTTTTTGGGGGCAATTTGCAGAAGAAAACCTAATAGATCTTCAGTAGTAGGGATCAGCCTGAGGAGGTTCACGTGACAGATTCGGACAGAAAAGTATTTATCCAGGCTTTTGGCTGCCAAATGTCGGTGCGGGACAGTGATTCCCTGCGGTCTTTGGCGGAGGATTACGGGTATGTTGAGACGAAGGAGCCTTCGGAGGCCGATCTCATCCTGATTACCACGTGTTGTGTGCGGGAGAGCGCTGAACGCAAGATTTTGGGCCGTATCGGCGAACTTAAGGCGCTGAAGGATCGCAATCCTGATTTACTGATTGGGGTGTGCGGATGCATGGTTCAGCAGCCTGACGCGGTTCGTTCCTATAGCAAAAGGGCGCCTCATGTGGATTTATGGACAGGGACTTTTGATTATGATCAGTTTTCCCATCTGCTCAAGCGGGCGATGGAGGGGGAAAAGGTGATCCGGGTATCGCCGGATACGTCTGGTCGGACGGAATTGGCGCCGGAGGCGCAGAAGGGCAGTCTCAAGGCATCGGTATCCATTATGTATGGATGTGATAATTATTGTGCCTATTGTATCGTGCCCTATGTGCGAGGGAGGGAGCGCAGCCGCGATCCGGAGGATATTTTAGGCCAGGTGCGTATGCTGGCGGCAAATGGCTGCCGGGATTTGACGCTGTTGGGTCAAAATGTGAACTCGTATGGAATCAAAGATGGGTTTAAAACGGATTTTGCCGACTTGCTCAAGGAAATCGATGCTGTGACAGGGCTGGAGAGGATCTGGTTTGTGACATCTCATCCGAAGGATTTGAGCGATAAGCTGATTCGTGTCATGGCTGAGAGTCATCATGTCTGCGAGCATATTCATCTGCCTTTTCAGGCGGGAAGCGACCAGGTGCTGGCGGCCATGAACCGTGGGTATACGGCCCGGGACTACAGGGAACGGGTGGCGGCTATCCGCCGGGAGGCGCCTCAGGTGACGCTGTCTACAGATATTATTGTGGGGTTTCCCGGGGAGACGGAGGAGGATTTTCAAGGGACGCTGGATCTGGTAGAACAAGTGGGGTTTACTCAGGCTTTCACGTTTATGTTCTCCAAGCGCTCGGGAACCCGGGCAGCGGAATTACCGGATCAGATTCCGCTGGAGGTCAAAAGAGAACGTTTGTCGCGTCTTATGGAGGTGCAGAACCGCAAGAGCTTGGAGTGGCGGCAGGGACTCGTGGGTAAGGATGTGGAAGTCCTTGTGGAAGGGCCAAGCAAAAAGGATGCCCGCCGGTTGATGGGGCGTACTCGGGGGAATGATATTGTGGTGTTTGAGGATCCGGGGACAGGGCAGGACTTGGCGGGGCAGCTAGTCCATGTCCATGTGGAAAAGGCTAAGAGCTGGACGGTGAGTGGGCGGCTTAACACCCTAAGCTAGTGCAGCAATCCGTTAGTTCCGGTTAGTTATCAGATTAAGCTTGCTGGAGGGGTCTGTCTTGGATCAATTAACTTTCAAAGAAATAACCGCTTGCACACAGGGAACAACACCTTATCACGGTGATGATTTTTCGTTGTCTGCTGTCAAATTCGATTCACGTGATACTGTGAAAGACGCGGCTTTTGTGGCTCTTGTGACGGATAAGGATAATGGACACAGGTATGTTTCCATTGCCGCTCAAAAAGGGGCGCGCATGGCCATCGTGTCCGAGGAGGTAGACACCCCTATCCCAACACTCAAAGTCAGCGACACCAAGAAAGCCTTCCAAGATATTGCCTCATATTACCGCAGTAAATTTGCTAAGCCGATAATCGCCATAACCGGCAGTAACGGAAAAACCACAGTCAAAGATATGCTGACCTCTGTATTATCCGCCAAATACAAGGTGCTGGCTACCGAAAAGAACCTCAATAATGAATTGGGTGTTCCGCAAACACTTCTCAAACTGGATCATAACTACGATATGGCTGTTGTCGAAATGGGAATGAATCACATGGGCGAAATTCGCACACTCACGAATATCGTGAAACCTGACATCGCCATTATTACAAAAATAGGCATCGCCCATATTGGAAATTTAGGCGGGACACACGCGGATGTTTTTAACGCCAAAATGGAAATCGTTGAGGGCCTTAAGGAAAACGGGACTCTTGTTTTATGCAGTGATGATGATAGGCTGGCCAAAGTTCAATCTGATAAGCACGATGTGCTCTTTTGCGGACTAAGCCCGGAGAGCCACAATCTTCTTTATGCGACGGATATCTGTCAGTATTGGGATAAGAACAGATATGGCTTGACGTTCTTGGTCCATGATCAAGAGAACACATATAGGTGTTCTCTACCTGTTCTGGGGCGGCATAATGTTCAAAATGCGCTGTTAGCCTTGACAACGGGTGTTCAATTGGGTGTTCCGCTCAAATTGGCAATAGAAGCGTTGCGTATTTACCCGCGCAGCTCTATGCGTTTGGAGGCTGCCACTGTCCATGGCATAAAGTTTATAAAAGATTATTATAACGCCAGCCCGGATTCAACAAAAGCGGCTCTGGACACCCTTGCGGAATTAAAAAATGACGGGAAGAAGATCGCTATTCTCGGGGAGCTTTTGGAGCTGGGGGAAAGAAGCGCGGAGCTCCATCGTGAAATTGCCCTTTATACAGCCGGTAAAGCAGACAAAGTTTATTATATTGGGAATAACCGTGAGGCTTTTCTTGAGGGAAGACCAGATGCGTGTTGTTTTTCGACAAAAGAAGAGTTGAATACCGTTCTTACCTCGATTCTCCGCAACAGCGAAATGGGTTCCGGAGATATGATTCTCATAAAAGGCTCAAAAGATATGAACATGTGGGAGCAGTACGAATTCATCTATAAGCTTCTGGAACGAGGGAGTATCATACCCGCACAAACACGGCTTCTCGTGGATGTGGATGCCCTCAAACATAACTATGCCGCCATAAAACATTATGTGGGAAGCCGTGTTCAGGTGATGCCGGTTATCAAAGCAGATGCTTACGGGAGCGGCGCAGATTTACTTACAAATATTTATAATGACTGCAGCTTCTTTGCCATTGCGGATTTACAGGAAGCGGAAGACCTTCATACCCTCATGCCCCATGCAAAATTTCTTGTTCTGTATCAGCCCTTTGCTGAAGAGACAGAGTGGATTGCGGAGCGTGACTATGTTGTCACATCTGTCTGTGATGCGGACTTTGTTCAGAGCCTGAACGAAGCCGCCATAAAAGCCGACAAAAAATTAGGCGTTCATATTGAGGTAGACACAGGGATGAGCCGGCTTGGCGTTCTAGTGGAGAATTGCTATGAGTTCGCCAAGGCCTTGTCAGAGTGCAGAAACTTAAGAGTGGAAGGGATCTATACACATTATTCAAGCGCAGATATGTACGATCCTGAGGATTTAGCCTACACAGCGATGCAGACGGAAAGATTCAGAAAGGCAATAGGGATCGTAGAAAACATAACCGGAAAGATCCGCTACAAACACGCTTGTGCCGGCGCCGCCATTTTCAATCCCAAGGCGGAACATTTCAATA
Source organism: Peptococcaceae bacterium (assembly GCA_009782825.1). Lineage (GTDB taxonomy): Bacteria > Bacillota > Desulfitobacteriia > Desulfitobacteriales > Syntrophobotulaceae > WRJI01. The sequence continues at coordinate 28,160 of WRII01000005.1, read as the reverse complement.
TGGTGCGTCCGGGATATATGCTGAGAGGGTATTATCCGTGTGAGGAAATAAAAGATAAGGTGGAGTTGAAGCCGGCGTTAAAATATGTCACACAAGTCACACAGGTTAAGGAGTTGGGCAAAGGCGTCAGCATAAGTTACGGGCGTCATTTTGTCACAAAGCGCATGACGCGGATTGCTGAAGTTCCTGTAGGGTATTCCGATGGGCTGATGCGTAAGTTGTCAAATGCCGGAGCTTTCGTGATTAAGGGGCAGTTAGCCCCCATTATCGGTAATGTGACCATGGACTATACGATGGTTGATGTTACCGATATCACTCCTGAGGTAGAGGTCGGCAATGAGGTGGCTATATTCGATAATGTCAATATGACTATTGAGCGTATGGCGGAGTTGTGTGATACGATTGGATATGAAATTATAACAAATATTAAGAATAAGGCTGATCGCATAGAGACTTTTTAGTCATGATGAATATTTCCATGACAAGAAACCGGTATCGGTTAGAAATGTATCGGATGATATAGATAATAGTATTGTCCCATGACGCATGACACATAGTGCTTAAGAGACAAAGCCAAAGCAGGAGGAAAAATATGTCACTGCACAGCCTAAGTCCGTCAAACGTTCATCCCAAACCGTTTGTTACTACGATGGAATTTGAAGAAACCTTTTCAGGGACGATTGAGTGACATCAGGAAAACGTAATCTGTAAGGAGAAATCAATGCTGAACCGCAAAACTAAAAAGGTGTTGCGAATTATTGTGCCCCTGATTTTGCTCTGTCTTATTATATGGCCGATCAACCAAGAGCTTGCGCCCTTTGATTACAATGTTCAAAATTGGTGGGGGTTTTTCTGCAAAACCAGTTTATCATGGAAAAACACTTTTCATAAAGTGACGGCGTTAAAACCATATGAAAAAGAACTTTCACTACTGGTTCAGGAAATTAACCGTTTCGTTGACAGTCAGCCTGATTTATCTGAGGTATCGAGTTCGTACGGTAAAACTATTTCTTTCAAGGTCACTGATAGTGGATTGGGGGTTTATAAATGGAACTCGCTAGATAAAGATTGGAGAATTGAATATTATGAAGTTTCAGCAGAAGGCTGGGAATCCATAAAAAACTACAAGAAAGTTTTCCCGAAAAATTTTCGAAGTGATTTTATTGAGATTTATATCGAGTTTCCTGATTGTATTGTTTTTACCGGAGATGAGACATCTCCCAGATCGCTGGTCTATACCAGGGATGGGAAACGACCTGATGGCTTGATAGCAAAGTACCAAAGATATAATAATTGTGTACGTGTAGAAAAACTAGCGCGTGGTTGGTATGATGTTTGTCCGTTTTGATCTCGAGCATGCTCTCTGCTAAAAACACAAGAGAAATCAATTTACAAAGGAATAAAATTGAAATTCTTTCTTACTCAAAGACCGGAAATGACTATAGTGGCACAATGCGAAATATTTATTATGATTACTTCGGGTTGGATCCAGGAGATTTTATTTCTGATGGATATGGCAGCATAACAGGATTTGCGGTAACTACATTTCCCGGATTTCGAAACTGGTTTATTTTGCAACGTTGGAAAGACTTAAACGCTTCCGTTCACCTCAAACCGTTTATTACTACGATGGAATTTGAAGAAAATTTTTCAGGGAAGATTTAGTAACATCAGGAAAATGTAATCTGTAAGGAGAAGTCAATGCTTAACCGCAGAACCAAAAAGGTATTGCTTATTGTTGTCCCGCTGGTTTTACTCTGTCTTGTAGTATGGCCGATCAATCAAGAGCTGGACTTTTATTCAGGGGGCAACCAGTGAGTTTTCGGCCGATGGGCCGCTGCGGCCGCCTTATGATGTGTTTTTGCAGGGGGGTGTTCCCGAAAAATTTTCGTAGTGATTCTATTCTGATTTACCTTGAGTTTCCTGATTGTATTGTTTTTCGCGGAGATGAGACATCTCCCAGATCGCTGGTCTATACCAGGGATGGGAAACGACCTGATGACTTGATAGCAAAGCGCCAAAGCCTTAACACTTGTGTACGCGTCGAAAAGCTTGCACATGGTTGGTATGATGTTTGTCCGTTTCAATTTTGAGCATACTCTCTTTCTTGGTGGCACACAAACTCGGCTTCCCAAAAGCGAGATGCTGTTGTCTTTGCGGCCTGTAATTGCATAAAACCATGTCATTCGCGGTTGAATTGATTGAGTAATAACATAAAGAGTCGCTGAATTGGGATAAAACTCTTTTGAAGAAAGAAGGTGAACCGGAAAGTTTTCTCGAATAATTGAATAATTGAATAATTGATTGATTATCTTAAAGATTTAAAGATGCAGGAAAGATCAAATGAGATTAGAAGAAAAGAGATCACCCTCAAACATAATGCCCTCAAACATAACACTTATTTTCCCAAGCTGTTATGATGACAAGAAAAAAGTTGATGAATGTTATGAGTCAGAGTTCTTGTGTGTCCGCTCGATCCCTGGGTTTAAAATTGCTTTTTATGACCATGACAAATTCGTAGAGAACCCTTCAGCCACTCTAAAGTTTTACCCGGGCCTTGAGCCAGGTGTCCTTTGCATCGGGAGAACTTGGATGTTTAAACCCGATGAATATAAGCTGTTCCATGCCGGAATACAGACTTTAGGAGCTGATCTGATCAACACTCCTGCCGAATATGATCGATTGCACCTGTTTCCCCATGTTTATCCGTTTATCAAAGACGACACGCCACAATCCATTTCTTTTTCTGACCCCAGCGATATTTCCGCAGAAGTCGTCAACAAGACTTTCGAGAAATTTATCATCAAAGATTATGTCAAATCTGTTAAGGGGCATGATTTTCCTGCTTCGTTTACCACACCCCTTACTCAAAAGGAATTGGACGACTTTATCAGCCGGTTTATCGAGCTTCGACAACCTTTGTTTACTGGGGGTATTGTTCTGAAAGATTTTATCGAGCTCAAACGATATGGGGAAAAGGCGACAAATGAATACAGAGCGTTCTATTTGAATAACCATGTTTTGACAGTGAGCCGAAATTCCAATCAACCGGAGGACAGTCCTGTTGTCCCAAGGGACTTGGTCGAAAGATGCGCTCATCTTCCGAGTCGTTACTACACAGTCGATTTTGGTGAGATGGAAGATGGAAGTTTCATCATTCTTGAGACAGGGGATGGGCAAGTTTCCGGGTTGTCTCCCCATCAGAATGTCTCTAAATACTATAATGAGATGATTGGGATTTTGAGGGGTTTTAATACATAAGAAGAATGTTCTATGACAATTTCACTATCGGAATATAAATTTCTGTTACAAATTTACTGTTGCCTCTGTCATGGTGCACTTCAAATTCCGGGACATCCGGTGCCAGCTCATAACCAGATGTGGAGAACCATTCAGTGAAAATACGTTTCCACATGACAGCAGCTTGTTGTGCAGTTTCTGCCATACTCAGTTCCTCTGTTGGAAAGACAGCCCAGGTTGAGGCCGGGATGGGGAGAATGGTAAAATTTCCTAATTGATCTTTTGGCAAACCCTTCTCTGGAGTAAAATAACCAATCATATAGGAAAGACACGTTCTGTCAAGGTAGTTTTTTAAAAAAGTTTACGGCTCTCATCTCGTATTCATAGAAAAGTGACTTTGTCTCCGATAGATGATGTCAAGCATATTTGAAAATTCCGGCAAATAAGTTTAATGGCGCTCAGCAACTACCGCTGAACGCCCTGCTTGTTGCGCGATCTCGGTTAGTGAACCTTCATGACCTTCCGGCCCCGCGGGTCGTTCCCCCGGTTCGTCCTCTTGCCTTTCCCCCTACTTTTCATGTCGGCCTCTGACTAGAGCTGACGCCTTTTTCGGTTCTTATGACCCTTTTCGCGGCTGTCCTTTCGGCGGGGCCGTTGGGTGTTTGGTTCTTTTTTATCCCTCTACTTTATATTACGGCTAAATTCGTGGAAAGCTCCATAATTGTTATTAATAATGCTATTAATGCAATTAATATCCTTGAATTATCGCGTCGGTAGAATAAAAAAACCCTCAGTATTGCTGAGAATGATAGTCGGCTTGCTTTATAAGGAATTTTATGCCACAATAATCACATAAGGAGATAGGGCTGATGTTAAATGAAAAACGTAATTATAAACCGCTTGGTATTGTCGCTTTATTTGCTGGTGTAGCTGAAACAGCCGGCGCAATTGTTTTGCCTTTGGTAGCATCAGAATTACAGCATATTTTCATTTGGTATGTTATGTTGTTTCCCGCCTTACTTTTGATATTGTTTTTTGTAACTTTATTCTTTAAGCCACATGTTTACTATCCTCCGTCCGAATATAGAGATGAAGAAAATTATCTAAAACTTAATAAGAGAGTTGATCAAATTGCGCTTACTCAAAAAGAACATGAGGCCTTCATTAAAAAGATCGTAGGAGAAACCATAGAAGAAGCCATAGTTCCTATAAGCAATGAGGAGATTGATGAGATTTTTAATGAGGTATTTAATAAACCAGATTAGGAGATGACAGACTACCTGCATTCATGCTACAATAATACCCGAGGTGAACGACATGACAAAAGAAGAAATGCAAGAATTGAAATTAGTGCTGGTGGACGTGGTAGAAACACGACTAGCCCGGACAGAAGAGGTTTTTGATTCCAAGCTAGCCGCAGTGAGAGACGATCTGGCCGCCGTAAGAGCAGAGATGGCCACAAAAGCTGATCTGGAAGAGGTTAGCAAACGATTAAGAAAGCTTGAATTCAAAGTAGAACATGACATGGATAAAGCCATAAAAGTAACAATGGACGGGCATGCAATACTCAACCATAAATTGGATTTAGCTATAGGTTTGGAAAGCCGTGTTGAGACGTTAGAACATAAAATGTCGGCTGTCGAATATACCATTCGAGAGCAAAGAACTACTCAATAAAGTTCCTCTCCGTCCTTACGGTTTTAATTATTTAATTGATTTCACTTGTCTCTTCGTGCTCTTCGCGTTACAATAGTTCTATCAAAAGTTCTATGATTTAATAGAACAATCCCAGAATACGGCAGTTTTATCCCTCGAAAATGGCTTAAATACGTGAAAAAAAGGCTTTGGAAGAGGATGAAGCTCTTTATATTTGTGGCCTACTCAACAGCCGCGCACTTGGCGAAATCATCGCCGACTTCCAGCCCGAAGGCGCGATGGGCAAACGGCATATCCACAAGCTCCCATACGAGGTTACGCCATCTTTCAATGCCGACAATGAGGGGCACATATTGGTCATCGAAAAGACCCGCTCACTCATAAATAGCCTCATCAACACCATTGATGGTTCAGACGTTGCACAGTATATTCCACCATCGAGGAGTACGCTTCAAGTGCGGCGCAGCAAGATTCGCGAGTTTGTCCATAGATTAGACAAAAAAGAAGACTACGAAAGAGCCTGTCGGGACGTTTATGGAGTATAGATGGCTCTGCTCAAACAATACAACCAATACAACGATAATCCGGCGAATACAAAACCCAGACGGAGGGCAAAGACTTGATTATTGAACGCATAGTGATTGAGTATCAGGATTGATGTTGAGTTCAACACGGAGTATGAGCCAACTTATAAGCGGATGTGGGAGAAAAATGAGGTTTTCGACATCCCGGTCGAATTCTACATTCTACATTGTGCGTTATCGGTATTTCGTCGGTGAACAAATCCATTTCCGGTTCTGCCCAATAAAGGCTGCCTTCATTGACACAACGCGCAAAGACTATTCCCGCATGGTTGACCGCTTTGTCTCCGAGAACATCACTGCCTATTTATCAGAGCAAGAGCAGATTGATCTAAGTACGGCCTATCGAAAAAGCCGCAATGATTTTCATACCAACGAGCTTGTCGAAAAGCCCAATGAAAACGTGAAGGAAAACGTACATATTGGCGACCGCTCACTGACCATCGACTTGAAAGAAGAAGAAGTCGATGAATGGAAACGCCAGATGTCAGTCATCGTTGACGCTACACCATTTGAGAATATTGGATTCGGCACACAGAACACAATAAAAATCGAACTAGCAATCAAGCACTCCGCAGAGGAAGTGAACATGCTTTTGATGGAGGAACCTGAAAACAATTTATCTTTCACAAGCATGGCTAAACTGAAGGGCTTATTTCGATAAAAACGACAAGCTACCCATAACTGATGGTATAGATATTATCACTGTCAATTCGCTTGCATTCAAGAGATACTGCGACATCGCCATCCTGATGAAGAAGCCGGTTTCGATTGTCACAGACAATGACGGGGACATCGACAAACACATTACACAGAAATATAACGGGTATGTCGATAGCGATTATTGCAGTTTCTTTTACGAATCCGATGAAAGCTTGAATACGATAGAGCCAAGCGTAGTAGCCGTCAATTTAGAGAGCGGCACTCCAACAGAGGCATTCTTGAAAGCAATCTCTAAGAACGGTTCTATGTCTGGCAAGACTGCTAATGAGGCAAAAGCCTATATGGTAAACAACAAAGTTGAATGGGCTATGCGAGTATTCGATAGCCTCGAAAAAATCCAGTATCCAGGGTATTTGAAGAATGTCATCGAACAATACGATTAAGATGTGTGCCGCTGGCTCCGGTAAAACATGGAGCATTTGCAATGAGGCGTTGTCAAATGCAAATGACGCGGTAAACGGCAAGCGTATTCTAATAACAACATACACGAATAAAGGAGTTGACACCGTCAACGGCGAACTCGCAAAGCAAAATCTCGGAGTACCCAGCCAGCGAATAACCGTGCGTTCATGGTATCAGTTTCTTTTGGCAGAACTTATTAGACCCTATCAGTCGTACATCATTGGAATCAAACAGATAAAGGCTTTTGATTTCGCCGACCGTTATGGACAAGTCAACTATGGCAAGGAGGGTGAAGCGAAGCGATATTTTAGCGGCTGCCAACGGCTGGTGAAGAAAGACAATGCCAGTGAACTCGCTGTGTATCTCAATAAACAGAGCCTCGGGTCTGTGATAAGTCGATTGGAAAAAGTGTACTCGCATATCTACATTGACGAAATGCAGGACATGGCAGGACACGATTTGAGCATTGTTGACATGCTATTCGATTTAGGGATTGATGTCATTTGCGTTGGAGACAATAAACAGGCGACATATAGTACCCATAATTCACAGAAGAACAAAGGAAAGGCAGGACGGAATCTTTGGGAGTTCTGCGCCGACAAACAAAAAAACGGTGTTGCAACCATTGAGGAAAACATGGTCAGCCGCAGATTCAATAGGAACATCTGTACCTTCGCCAATGCGGTGTACCCAAACACGAAGAATATCACAACAAGCATGACAGAGATCACTGGGCATGACGGTGTATTCATCATTGAGAGCAACGATGTGGAAAGGTATTCCAAACATTTCAATCCAGTCGTGCTATTGTAGGGGGATCCAAAAGCCGCACGCTTAAATTTCCTTATGTTCGGTAAACACAACGGCATATCCGTCGCAATCTGCCACAGCAAATTCCTTCACGCCATAGAAAGTTTCATGCAGTTCACAGAGAAGCTCAGTTTTGGCCTTGAGTTCTTCATAAAGTACACCGAAGTTGTCTACCATAACATAAAGAGTCGCTGAGGGTTGGACTCTCGGCGTGTCATAAGACGGCAGTTCCGAAATTAGGTTTGTCCGCTCTTGAAGCATGAGATGGATATTGTCCTTGACAAGAATTGCGAACTGAAATCCGTCACTTTCATTTGGCACAGTCGCTGTTACAGAAAAACCTAACATACCCTCATAAAAACCAAGTGATTTTTTCACATCCTCAACCATCAGATTGGTTGTCATATTTGTGTACATAGCTGGTATCCCCTTTCTTTTAAAAACTCATATTTGTAATGAAGAATAACAATAATCCTGCGAAATGTATTGTATAAATACGCCATCCTCAACGCTGATAGCAGAATTCGGCAACGCAGGTGATGCACTTTATCTTCAAAAATCCGGTGGCATATTGTCCAACTTAATTATAGTTAGTTACAATCTTTTAGGGGGATACTTATGGATGAGCTGAAAAGGAGTGATACCAAGGTTTTTTTGGAAATCCTTAATCATATGAGACTGGTCATAATACGTAGTGAGGTTCAGAATATCAGCAGGGCTTGCCTGGCCGGAACATAGAATTTTAAGGCATTTTTGAAAGCGGAGGATGGAGAGAGCCAGTTTGGGTGGGAATCCGAAATGAAGCTTAAACAGCCGCTGACACTGACGCGGACTGAAATGCAGCATATCGGCAAGCATTGTGGTATTCGCGGGAGGATTATTGCAAAGCTTGTTAAACAGTTCTGTAAAGGTATTGGGATATGTCTGCTTCATGAGCTTCAGCAAGATATTCTTGGTTTCCATTTTGATTTTTTCAGGCGATAGAGAAAAGAAGGAATGCGGATTAAACGTCCTATCTACGTCAACAAGAGGCAGAAAGCGATCCATCGCGTCCGCAGCCGAATGCCCTGTCAAAAGGCGAAAAACACCGGGACCAAGCCGCGCGCCGAAGAACCAGATCGGCAAGTGGATTTCATAATGAAAATGAGTGGCGCTCATACCAGAGAACCCGATCCGTTTCTCTGAGGGATCCACAATAAGGTCGATACATCCATCAGTGACAATAACATTCTCTAGTGTGCGGCAAGTTGAATTTATGGACTGCATTTCCCAAAAACATATGACAAAACCATGAAACTGTACGTCGACTTCTTCGGTATAACGTACGTTCTCAGAAAAGTCGTGGTTTAATATAAATGGAATTTGAATGGGATAATACATGGTGTTACCTGTTTTCGAATTTGGGACTGTCCAGTTGGGGGCTGTAACTAAATAAGTTTGACATTAGGCCGCCGGATTTTTGTCGACAGGCAAGGCGAAAATCCGCAGGCAACCTGGAAGGTTTTCAAGGATTTTCAACGAAACATGGCGGCAAAAAGACAAGGAATAATGTCAAAGTTATTTAGTTACAGTCCCTTGATTCCATGACAGCTTATAAGATCTCAGCGTGGCTCAGGATGTGGGTGTCACAGTCCTCCAAAGCCTGCCGGTCAGTCGTCATAATATAAAGATACAGGGTAACGCCGTAATTGTCCAGATACCGCGCGTAGACCCGGCCATAAAGAGTTGTGGGAGCAAAATCCTCACCGCTTCCCACGGGAGGAAGGCCATACTGTAAATAGCCCGGTTGGTTTTTCTGATACATGTGCCAGAGCCCCCTGCCCTCAAAAACACAATCTATCTTGCTCCACCCCAGCAAGCCGGCGTATGTCACATTTTCTTCTATGGCGATGTCCCCATTCAAAAAATCCTTGGCCGTGACAGTTTTCCGGCAGCCCAAGGACCACAAGACAAGATCGCTAAAGTCGAAAGCGGTTATCAAGGCCAGCATCTGCAAATCGGCAGTGCCATCCTCTGTAAAGCCAAAAGGCCCCTGGGGGTCTTTGGCAATGTAGGCTCCATAAAACCCTGAATACAAAGGCGAACTTGGATCCAACACCGACGAATAGGAGTTCCCCCCGAAAGCGCCAAAATTATAGAGTATGGTCAGCTCAGCTTCGCGTCCTATAGACGTGGCAAAGACCTCTCCCGGCCGAAACACAGAGACTTGGGGTGACCAGTCTGTTTTAGGTGTTGACCGTCCATCCGGGAGACGTACGCATATCTTGTCTTCTCTCCAGATCTCGCTCACCGCATCAAAAATATTGAGCGCCTTGAGAACAACATAACTGCGTGCCGGATAATAATGCGGCGTTTGCCTGAATGCAACAAACGCTATGGCCAGTAAGAGAATAACAGCGCCAAAGACACACCAACGCCGACTTAATTTTCCAAGCTTCATCTTTACCCTTTCCTCGTTTTCTGATGATCTTCTGATGATTTTCTTATTAGATATTTTTATGATCTTCTATTTTTTGAAAGATCCTTATGATAATCTCACTTGCTTCATAAACACCAGCAAAATCAGCGCGGCGGCCAAAGACAGCAACGCCCCAAAAACAAATGGCACAACGCTGCCAAAGGCACTCCACAACACACCGGTAATCAGGCTTGCCGGCAGCAGGGCAATCCCCGCGACAGTTGACTGCAGCCCCAACAGAGTCCCTTTTATTTCCGGCGGCGCGATTTCCGCGACAAAAGCCCGTTCCACACCGGTAATCATGGCGGTGTAAAGCCCGTACAAGACGAACAACAGAACCATAACAGGTTGGCTCAACGCCACGGCAAAACCGAGATATACAGCGGCAAAGATAAAATATCCGGATACCAGCAGTTTTTTGCGGCCTATTTTGTCCGACAATCTCCCCAACGGCATGGAAAAAGCCGCGGCGGTCGCGCTGTAGATAAAATATAACAGAATCACATTGACATTATCAAACCCCACCGCCTGCGCCTTCAGCAGCAGAAAGGCGTTGGAGGAATTGCCCAACGTAAATAACAACACCACCAGCAGATAGAGTTTGAGCTGTTTGTCCAGGCCTTTGAAACTTTGCCAAAAAGCAATCCGCTGTTTGTGGGTTCGTTCCCCTCGTTTTTCTTTGATAAAGAAAAACATACAAAGGCCCAAAACAGCGGGAATCAACGAAAGCCAGAAGAGCCCCGTGTAGTCAAACTCCCCAGCCCCGGCCCCGGTTCCAGTCCCGGCCCCATTGACGATCCCATTTTTAAACAGCAGGAAGGTGAACAGAATGCCCAACGCTGTTCCGGCCATATCCAGAGCTTTATGCAGCCCAAAAGCGTTGCCCATTTTACCCGGAGGGGCGCTTTCGCTGACTAGGACATCTCGCGGTGCGGTGCGGATGCCCTTGCCAAAGCGGTCAATCACCCGCGCCACAAGCACGCCGGCCCAAGACGCGGTAAAAATCAGCACCAGTTTATAAAGAATGCCTGTGGCGTAGCCGGTGAAAGCCAGAGCCTTTTTGCGTTGAAACCGGTCCGATATATAGCCGCTGTATACTTTTAAGAGGCTGGCTAAGCTTTCGGCAATGCCTTCAATGAGTCCGATCAGCGCAGGTGTTGCCCCAAACGCGGCAGTCAGATACAAAGGCACAACCGGATAGACCATCTCTGTGCTGATGTCGGTAAAAAAGCTTACCAAACCGATAAAGAAGATATTCCGCAGGCCTTTATCTTTTTGGGGGGGATCCAATGTGTTCAAGAGAAGAGTTTCCTTCCTGTTTCATGAAATGCTATGATGTGATATTTTTTTGTTGTTAGATCCAATAATAATACTATATAATTATAGACGTCAAATGGCAGCGCCAAAGGGAGGAATCATGAACAGGGAAATGAGGAGAAAAGACCGGGAGATTACCGGCCTGCAGAACCTTCTTGAGGTCTTGGACAGGTGTGATGTTATCAGGTTGGGGTTATGTGCGGATCATCAGCCGTATATTGTGCCGATGAATTTTGGCTACAGAGCAGAGAAGGGGAAAGTCTCTCTCTTTTTACACTGTGCCCCTGTGGGCAAGAAATTGGATATTATCGCGCGTAATCCTAAGGTCTGCTTTGAAGGGGAATGCTCTTATAAAACCCTGGGGGCTGAAAAGGCCTGCAGCTATTCCGCTGAATTTCAGAGTGTGATGGGGGAGGGGGAAATTGTCCTCCTCACGGATGAGACTCAAAAGATCAGCGCGCTGGATGCTCTGATGGCACACTATGGGTTTGTGGGAAAACCAGAGTATTCTCCTCGGGCTTTGGCGGGGATCACAGTATTGAAATTGTCCGTGTCTTCTATGACGGGGAAAAGAAGAGTGTGAGGATTATGGATTGGTTTCCTCTTTTGAATTCTGTCAGAATTGCGGCGATAAGCTGCGTCATTGTGTTTTTTACAGGGATATTCGCGGCCTATTACGCGGTTCGGCTTCCACGCGCGCTCAAGGGTGTTCTTGATGTGGTGCTGACTTTGCCGCTGGTGCTGCCGCCAACAGTGTGTGGTTATTTTTTGATTATGGTCTTTGGGGTACAGCGTCCGCTGGGCGCTTTTCTCGCACAATTCGGAATAAAGTTTGTGATGACATGGTACGGGGGCGTACTCGCTGCCGCCTTGGTAGCGTTTCCGCTGATGTATCGTACGGCGCGGGGGGCTTTTGAGAGTTTTGATAAGACGCTGGCCTATTCCGGCCAGACCTTGGGACTGAGCAATACCTATATTTTTTGGCGGATACGGATGCCTGCCTGCCGGCAGGGGATTCTGGCGGGAACGGTGCTGGCGTTTGCCCGGGCCCTCGGCGAGTACGGCGCGACAAGTATGCTGATAGGCTACACGCCGGGAAAAACCGCAACAATATCGACGACGGTGTATCAGCTTTGGCGTACCAATAACGATGGGTTGGCTTTCAAGTGGGTATTGGTCAATATTGTGATCAGCGCCCTTGTTCTGACGGCCGTGAATCTTTTGGAAAAGCGTGAGGGGTCAGAAAAGCCTAAAAAGAAGGTGGCGGCGCCATGAGTTTGAGTGTGGAGATTCAAAAAAATCTTGGGGATTTCCGCCTGGATGTTTCCTTTGAAACTGACGACGATGTTACAGGGCTGCTTGGCGCTTCAGGAAGTGGCAAGAGCATGACGCTGATGTGTATTGCCGGGGTTGTCAAGCCCAGCAGCGGCAGAATTATCTTGAACGGGAAGACGTTATTTGACGCGGAACGCCGTATTGATCTGGCGCCGCAGCAAAGGCGCATTGGTTATTTGTTCCAGAATTACGCGCTCTTTCCCAATATGACTGTGCGTCAGAATATTCTGTGTGGTTTGAGGAGCGCCAAAGAGGGAGGTGGAGGTGGAGGTGGAGATAGAGATAGAGATAGAGGCAGAGATCAAGCTAGAGATAAAGCTAGAGATAAAGCTGATAGAGAGCGCTCCCTACAGGAAATCATAGAAGTCATGCGGTTGGGGGGTCTGGAAAACCGCCGGCCCAGCCAGCTTTCCGGCGGACAGCAGCAGCGTGTCGCCCTGGCACGTATCTTGGTGGGTAATCCCGAACTGCTCATTTTAGACGAACCGTTCAGCGCGTTGGACAGTCATTTGCGCGGTCAGCTTCAGATTGAGACTCAGAAACTGCTCAAAGGTTTTGGGAAAGACGTGGTGCTGGTCACGCATAATCGCGATGAGGCGTACCAGCTCTGCCGAAAAATTGCTTTGCTGGACGCGGGCAAGCTGACGGTTTACAAAGATACCAAAGAGTTTTTCAGGGATCCCGAAAGCCGGGCGGCCGCTTTTCTGACAGGATGCAAGAATGTTGTGGACGCCCAAAAAACGGGCGATTATGAAGTGAGTGTTCCGGATTGGGGTGTCCGCTTCACAACGGAACGGCCTGTGGGTGATACTCTTTGCGCCATTGGTATCAGGGCCCATTTTTTTAACCCTAAGGCCATACAGAATCGTTTTCCTGTGCTTTTGTCGGATGAAATAGAAGATCCCTTTGAATATACGATGTTATTTCGCTATACCGGACAGACTGGGGAATCGCCGGATATCTGGTGGAAGATCCCTAAAGAAAAAAGAAGGGAGCATTTCCCCACTGAAATGGGCGTGGCTCCTGAGAACATTATTTTGCTGTATGGATGAGGCTACCTGGCAACACCTGATTATTTCGATATAAGTGCTCCAGATCAACAAGGGTGATACCCGTAATCCAGCAAGCCACTTTCTTCCTCTAACCCGAACATGAGATTGAGATTCTCAATACACACATGGGCTCCGCCTTTGCCCATATTATCAAGGGCGCTGAAAATAACAATGCGGTTTCTTTCTGTATCAATATCGACGCCTATGTGACAGTAATTTGTCGCTGCGACAGAGGTCACCCATGGATAGGGTTTATATTTCCATGAGGAGTTTATGTCTAACTCATAGTTCAACACTTTAATAAAGGGTTCATCCTTATAATAGTCCTGAAAAACACGGAGAAGTCCATCCCGGGTGAGATCTCCACTATAAAATAAGTTACATACAGCTAAGATGCCTCTCGTAACAGGGACATAAGCAGGTGTAAAATGAATCGAGACACGGTCGGGAGTCAGAAGCTGCAATTCTTGTTCCATTTCGTAAGTGTGCCTGTGTCCGGTTACGTTGTAGGCAACAATATTATTATGAGCTTCCGGATGATGCGCCACAATGTCCAATTCCGCACCCACTCCGGATGTGCCGGATAAGCCGGTAACGGAAATGGTGCTTTTATCAACCTGCTCACAGCCCATCAAGGGCATGAGTCCAAGAATAACAGCCGATGAAAAACATCCTGGATTGGCAATAAGAGAAGCTGCTTTAATCTCGGCACGGTGCAATTCGGGTATTCCGTAAACAGCCTCTTGAACCAGTTCGGGGCGTAAGTGTTTTTTGGAATAGACTTTTTCCCAGCACACAATATCTTTTAGACGGAAATCCGCGCTTAGATCAACAACTTTTGTCCCTTTTTCCAAAAACACTGGAGCTAGTTCCATGGCCAAACCGGACGGTAGTGACAGGACTACGGCGTCACACTCCGTGATCTTGTCATAGTCAATAAATTCCAGATCACATCCATATAGATTTCGGTGAAAGTCTTCAATTTTACCGGCGTTTCTGCTGGTGAGCCAAGCTATGTGATAGAGTGGATTATGTAAAAGCTTTTTTACAACCTCGCCTCCCATATACCCTGTAGCTCCCATGATTCCAATTCTAATCATACGTCCATTCATCCTTTCCGGGTGGGATTGGCAGTGTTACAGTCCCTAAGCGGGTTACGGACCTAAGCAGGATTCTCTTCATAGGTTCTATAACTGAGCAGATGAGGGAGTTTTATCACTTCCGTTGCCAGTTTCTGCAGCGATTCTTCTGACAGATCGTTGGTCATCACCTGTTGTGCATCGGCAAAACGGCGGAAGTTTTTATGCTGGGATCGTGTGTAAAGGGGATCATAGTGGCAGGTGATAAGTTCCCGGAAAAGATCCGGAAGGTTGCGCTCGTGGGCCCATCTTTTCCAGCGGTTTAGAGTTATGTTGTCGATGGGGCCGCGCAGGTGTTCCAGTCTGGCTGCCAGATCTGTGGGGTTGTCACCCAGATGGGCGTAGTCGTCAAGCAGGTAGGCGAGGCGAGCTTTCTCGGTGGCGCAAATTTCGAGGCATGGCGCGGCGCGCATGGCCTCTATCAGAGCGTTGGGCAGGGTAAGCTTGCCAATTTTACGGCTCTCAGCTTCGACGTAAATCACTTTGGCCGGATCGGAGCCTTCAATATGTTCGGCGAGGCGGGTTTCGAACTCTTTTTGTGCCGGCTGTCGGCGATCCGGCAGGTCGCCGAGGACGGAACCTCTGTGGGCGGCCAGATCTTCCAGGTCGAGGGTTTGTTCCCCTTGCTGGGCCAGGGCGGTGAGCAGCCGTGTTTTGCCGCTGCCGGTTGCGCCGCAGATGACGCGCCATTGGAATTGGGGGGGAAGGGTATCCAGGACATGAATAACATGCTTGCGCCATGTCTTGTAGCCGCCTGAGAGGTATCTGGCGCGCCAGCCGATCAAGTTGAGCCATAGGGCGGCACTTTGGCTCCGCATGCCGCCGCGCCAACAATAAATAAGAGGCCGCCAGTTTTTTGGGTGGTCAAATGCAGGGGTTTGGAGCATGGCGGCGATGTTTTTGGCGACTAAACCTGCACCCAGTTTTCTGGCCTCGAAGGGGGCGTGGGCGTACAGGAGGCCGACTTCGTGACGTTCGTCATTGCTGAGGACAGGACAATTCAGAGCGCCGGGAATATGGTCTTCCGCGAATTCGGCGGGGGATCGGACGTCAATGATGGCATCGCAATCAGCGCGGTTTTCAAGTGTGCCGCGCAGATCGAATCCTGGCGGGGCGGATGTGGGGAAGCCTGGTAAGAGCTCTTTCATGGGTGATTACACTCCGTGTTCTCCATGTGCTATCCTTACGACTGAAAGGGGTCAGCGACAATGGTTATTGGGGCTGGGACATCAATTTCGATCTTTGTTTTCTGGTTTCAATATCTGCTTTTCTTATGATCATTGGCAAATGACTTTCCTTATCAATCAAATCTAATACCAACTCAGTCGCTGTATCCAAATCTATCCAATTCCCACAAGAGACAAAAATGGGTCTCACGCCCTTATGTGTCCTTAATGCTCTGCCATAGACTTTGCCGTTTATAATAATATCCGTGAAAGCACCGACCTTATCTTCTGGCATCATATAATCAACATTATCAATTTTCAAATAACTCTTGGCAACACCGATTGTCGGTTTGTTAAGGTAAAAAGAGGCATGTGTTGCTATACCCATATTCCTATAGTGTAAATAACCATTGCCATCAAACATAATGACATCTGGGTTGTTCTCTAATAACTTGTATGTTTCTAGTATTAGGGGCAACTCTCTGAATGAGAGATAACCTGCAACATACGGAACAGTTACTTCTCCGGATAAATATTTCATTTCAACGATTTCTCTTGTTTTGCAAGATAGCATCACAATACAGCAGACAGCATATTCTTTACCCTTGCTTTCCCAGTACGCAAGATCAACACCTGATATAAGATCGATATCTTTTATCGAGAGCCGATTCACTAGGTTTATCTTGTCAGCCAGTTTTCTTTGAATTTCAGCAAACTGACTTTCAAGTATATCGAATTTCTCTTTTTCCTTCAATTCCATCATGTATCTCTCTAATATTTTTAATATTTCTAAGAAAACAAAAAGTATGGGCTGTTAGCAAACCCCGATTACGTATTGCTTCGAATTCTCCTAAGTATTTACGCATACAGGAGGATCAAAATTATCTCCTAACCCAATAGAATAATACCATTTTCCGTTTTTTTTGAATACCTTAACATCAAATTGATCGTTAAAATTGGTTGCCCACAAGCATTTCAGCAGTATATCTCGATTGGGAGCACTTGTCAACCATATCCTCTCCATTCGTCTTAGACCGCATCCATTTGATAACCCCTTCCTTTTCAGATCTTTCAAATGCATCAGGATCTGTGTCAATATAGGTCATTATCATCCCTCC
Source organism: Peptococcaceae bacterium (assembly GCA_009782825.1). Classification (GTDB taxonomy): domain Bacteria; phylum Bacillota; class Desulfitobacteriia; order Desulfitobacteriales; family Syntrophobotulaceae; genus WRJI01. The sequence goes on along the minus strand of WRII01000005.1, from coordinate 11,163 downwards.
GTTTCGTTTCTTTCCATCAACACTTTTGGCGTGAGCAGGAGATGCGTCATTAATCCTTGATAGTTTGGTGAAACCGTGACGGAGCCGGGGTCATTGCATATGGAACGCCATCTATAAGCTCCCAGCGTTCATCATTATCCCACGAACAGTAATCTGAATAGGTGTACCGTTCATTTTCTTTTGGCAATGCCATGTCTATTCCTCCTCATCACGTTCACAAAACATATTCAATATGATAACTATAGCACAGGGTGGCCTACGGCCACAACCAAAGAGAGGAGGAGTCAGGAGTCAGAATGAAGAATGTCGGAATTCAGAATGTGGATAAAAACTTGTTTTTGTTTGTTTTTTGTTCTTTGTATGTGTATCCTTAAGGGTGTATATCTTATCCATGATTGAGCGGGAGGGAGGGAGACGATGTCTGTAGTAACTGCGGATTGGGCCATGAAGTACATCCTGCCTGGCGAGTTTTTGCGGGCGCACGATGGGGGATGGGAGTGGGATCACGACGACTCGGGGGATCGTGCGGTGCTGATCGATCCACTCACTGGTGAGGAGACATACTTCACCGGCATAGCATGCGCGTGGAATCCTGATGAAGTAATAAATTCTTATGAGATTTATTCCGATGGCACCCGCGCAGGCCAGAAGGTCAAGTTTCATCATAATGGTCGAGTTAAGAGAATGGACTGTTCTGATGGGACGATGTACGAGTTCCACGAGTCTGGAACGTTGCAAAGAGTAGTGTTTACGTGCGGGTGGACGCAAGGAGCGCGGCGTCGTTTCGACAACGCTGGTCAGGTTGTGGAAGAGTGGTCGTATGGCGAAGACTGGGGAGACTATTTGGACCGGGTTGCCCGCAGGCCCAGGTCAGCCAGAGAGATTGAACCTTTAGTGTTGCCGGCAGAATATGTGGTGGCTCATGGTCAAGATGTTGGCTGCTTGGGCGTGGTGGGGTCTGAAGGGCAGGTCCCCACGGACCGGGTCTGGTCGGGTCTGGCGTTTAGTCGTCACGACAACGGGTCGGTGGCGGGGTACGAATTTCGTGTCAGAGGTACGCCGGTGGGGCGGTGGGCACGGTTCCGTCCTGATGGGACGCTCTGGCAGGTAGGGGGTGCGATGGGTGGGTTGGACGGTGCGTCCTATGAGTTCTATGCCTCGGGAGGGTTGGCGCGGGTGTCGTTATGGTGCCGGGGCAAGCCGATCGGTTTTCGAGAACTGGATGAGTCAGGTCAGATGGTCAACCAACAGGTCGCGACAACATGGGACACGTGGGGCGCCTACCTGGACTGGGCTGTATCGCATGTGGCTAATCCTGCACCGATAAGAGGATTAGAGTGTCTTCCCCTTCACAAATAAGCGGGGTACCCTTTTTCGAGCCATCTCAGCGCATACACCGCATCGCGTTCACAATCGCAATCAACGCCACTCCCACATCCCCAAACACCGCCTGCCATATTCCGGCGATTCCCATAGCGACCAGAATCAGGATAACGGCCTTTATCCCGAGGGCAAAAACAATATTCTGCCAGACAACAGCCCGGGTTTTACGGGCGATACGGATAGCCTCCGGCACCTTAGACACCTCGTCAGTCATCAGCACAATATCAGCCGCCTCGATAGCCGCATCCGAGCCCAGGCCGCCCATGGCGATACCCACATCGCTGATGGCCAGGGCCGGAGCATCATTGATGCCGTCTCCGACAAAAGCCAACTTGCTTCCCTTTCCCTGAGACGAGGAACGCAATTTCTCCAGGCGTTCGACCTTTTCCTGAGGCAGCAGTTCGGCAAAGACGCTGCTCACTCCCGTTTTTGCGGCAACCTCCTCCGCCACAGCCCGGCTGTCTCCGGTCAACATGGTTGTGTAAATCCCCCCTGCCCTGAGCTGGGCCACAGCCCGGCAGCTGTCCTTTCTCACCCCATCAGAAATCACAATGCTGCCCGCGTAAATCCCATCCACTGCCACATACACCAAGCTCCCTAGGGCCGTGGAAGGGGTAAAGGGAATATCATACCTTTTCATCAGATGCCTGTTGCCGGCCAGGAGAACCTGTCCCTTCAGCAGCACGCGGGCGCCGTGGCCGGGGATTTCTTGATACTCCGTGAGGGTTTCCTTGTCAATGTTCCCCGGGTAGGCTTTTTGAATAGACAGGGCAATGGGGTGATTGGAAAACCATTCGGCATGGGCGGCATAGCGTAAGATATCCTGTTTTGTAAACCCCTCCGCACTCTCCACCTGGGTTACCCGAAACACGCCCTCGGTCAGGGTGCCTGTTTTATCAAAAACCACGGTTCTGACGCTGTTTAGCGCTTCCAGATAGTTGCTGCCTTTGACGAGGATCCCTTTGCGGGAGGCGGCCCCGATTCCGGCAAAAAAGCTTAACGGAATCGATATCACCAGGGCGCACGGGCAGGCTACCACCAGAAAGCCCAAGGCGCGGTAGATCCAGTCGGCGAACAGAGCCCCGGGGATGATCAGCGGCGGAATCAAGGCCAATCCGGCAGCGACGGCGACCACGAAGGGGGTGTAATAGCGGGCGAATTTTGTGATGAAATTTTCAGCGGCAGCTTTTTTATGACCGGCGTTTTCCACCAGGTCAAGAATTTGGGTCAGAGTCGATTCGCTAAAAGCTTTTGTCACTTTTATCGTCAGAGCCCCATTGCTATTGATGGAGCCTGACAGCACATCGTCGCCCACGGATACTTCCCGGGGCAGGGATTCTCCGGTGAGGGCCGAAACGTCCAGGGCCGCATGACCGGTTATGATGCGGCCATCCAGCGGGATGCGCTCTCCGGGTTTGACCACAATCACATCCCCGATACTGACCTGTTCGGGAGACACCACTTTATACGCGTCTCCTATTTTGACTGTGGCGGAGTCTGGCCGGATCTCCATGAGAGCCGAGATCGAACGGCGGGAACGGTTGACAGCCATATCTTGCAGCAGAGCGCCGATTCGATAAAACAGCATAACGGCCACAGCTTCCGGATATTCGCCGATGGCAAGAGCCCCCAGGGTGGCGATGCTCATCAGGAAGTTCTCATCAAAAATCCGGCCCCGGGCAATGGTGGCCCCGGCTTGCCGGAGAACTTTGCCGCCTATCATCAGATAGCTGAACAGAAAGCACATCAACGGCCATGGCGCCGGCAATCCCAAAAACACTCCGCTCGCAAAGCTCAGACTGCCCAGAACAAGACATATCTTCTCGCCATGATGGTCAAGGATGCGGCGGACGGAGGAACGGGGGAGAGCACGGCCCTGGAGTGAGGCGGAAGCCTGGATTCGGCCGGGTTCTTTTATGACAGTGACAACACCGGGTTCTATGCTTTGAATAATCGTTTCTGTTTGAGTCAGAAGAGATTTTATGTTAACGGGACTGTCGATATCCTTATGGATACCTGTATCGATATTCAGGCTGAGAGTTTTTGTGACGAAATTAAGGGAGGCTGTGACACCGTTTAATTTGTTAACATCCTTTTCAATTTGCGCCGCGCATCCGGCGCAGGAGAGCCCTTCCAACAGCAGCTCTTTTTTCATAACCTTGTCCTCCTGTGATTTATCTAACGCGGGCTGCGCCCGCAAGTGGTCAGTGATCAGTGGTTAGTGGTCATGGGAGATGTGCAGCAGCCCTTGGGCAAAAATCGTAGTGACATGCTCATCATCCAAAGAATAAAACACGGTGCGGCCCTCTTTGCGAGGCTTGACAAGACGGGCCTGGCGCAATATGCGGAGCTGGTGGGAGATGGCCGACTTTGTCATATTGAGAAGCACAGCGATATCACAGACACACATTTCTGCCCGAAAGAGCGCATAAACAATGTGTACACGGGTGGAATCGCCAAAAACTTTGAACAGATCAGCCAATTCCATCAGGTCTTCTTCGGGAGGCATGTGTTTTTGGACATCGTTGACCACGTCATGATGAATCACATTACAGTCGCAGCGGATCGTGTCTGGGTGATTATGAGGTTGTATGTTAAACCCACCTTTCTGGAGAAGATAATATCATGATTGAACAACTGATCAACTATAATTGCATTATATACCTTATGGAGCGTGAGGTCAAGAGATATTCCGGAATATATCGGAAGATATTGTCATAGATGTTAGATAGATGCCAGAGGCGCTCATCCTTTACTATTATAGTCTTGAGCCAGTAAATTGCCGGCTTTGGCTATTTTATGAGCATAAACAAAGGGGCCAATCAAAATCAATGAACCAAGAATATCCCAAAGCCAGAAATCAGAAGCGCCAAAACTGTAATTGATACGCCGGCGCATCAATTCATTTCCCATTCTTCCAGATATATTATGATTCCAGAATAAATAGGCAATCCCGAGAGTAATGGGTCCAACCAAGAAATACAGCAAACAATAATGCATGGTTTTCCTTCCATCATATCGACCGGCAATTGTGTCGATGTCGCTGGAAAGTCCGCTCCAAAAAACGATTGAATAAATACCCAGTGTCACGATTGAGAGCAAGATGAGTTTCAATAATCCCCGTCTCGTGTTAAGCTGCCTCATGGGCGCCCCCTGATAGACGCCTCCTTGATATGTCTCTCTGCGATGTGCTTCCGGTGCGTCCTGATACATTTGTCTGTTCATAGGTACTCCTCCTCTTAAAGAATTGCTATAAATCAGGGCATAAATTATTGAAAAATTAAGAAATATCAATATAAATGCCGAATTGCGTGATTTATTGTAATAAAAATACTCGATATCTGAAAGGATGTCAAGTTTCTACCATAATTTCTTAAGATGAGATCTGTATGGACAGAGTTCACATTGGACAAGTTATAAAGCAGGGGATAGAATATAACCAAAGCAAAGGATATGGAATAATATAAGGAGTAATTCCTAAAAATACCCACTATTTAGGATTAATTGGTAATCTCCTTGGACAAGGGTATCACATTCCTCTTATATTTTTCTATAATTTCTTTTATTTGACGTGAATCTACCTATTTTTCTCAGTCTTCCATTGACACTTTAGCCTTTCAACGTATATAATGGTAATATCAGCGAGTGGGGGGCTAGGTAATGTCGGATACGACTAAAATTGTCATTCATTTGCCTGAAAATCTTGTTGCCGAAGTTGATGATATTGTCGCTTTGGAGCACCAAGATCGCGGCGAATTTATTCGGGAAGCAATCCGCAATGCACTTAAGCAACATAAGCGAGAAGGATTAGTAGAACAAATGCGTCAAGGATATCTGGAAATGGCGACCATCAATCTGACCATTGCCAAAGATTTGTCCATAGTAGAAGAAGAAGCCAACGTCATTTATTATAATAGTCATAAACTATGGAGTGCTGCTGGATATGAGTATTAGACGCGGGGAAATATATTATGCCGAGCTCAACCCTGTGGTGGGGTCGGAGCAGGGCGGTACGAGACCCGTTTTGGTCATACAGAATAATATTGGCAACCAATACAGCCCGACAACCATAATTGCGGCGATTACGTCGCAGATTTCCAAAGCCAAACTTCCCACTCATGTGGAGGTTCGCGCACAACGAAGCGGACTGGAAAAGGATTCTGTTATTCTGACTGAACAAATACGTACCATCGACAAAAGCCGGCTGAAAGAGAAGGTAGCCGTCCTTGATGATGAAGTCATGGGGTTTGTCAATAATGCAATCAATGTGAGTCTCAATCTCACTGATATATAGACCTTGGAGGTACATAGGTGATGCATACCCCTACACGTTTTGCTGTCGTTAACGGGATGATCTGGTCTATGACCGGAGAGCCCCCTTTTAACGGCAGCCTTCTTATTGAAGACGGGAAGATTTGCCGCCTTCTCAAACATGAAGCCCCTTGTGAACCCTGTCATAACATTGTGCAAGCCGTAGCCCCTTTGTGCCGCGAGATTGAAGAGTTTTGCCGCGGGAGTGAAGAGTGCCGTGAGGGAGAATCTGCTGAAGCTGTTTCTGCTGAAGCTGTTTCCGTTGTTGACGCGACAGGCCATTGGGTTTTGCCGGGATTCATTGACGCCCATTGTCATGTGGGGATCGGGGAAGAGATTTACAGAGATGAAGGAGACGACGTCAACGAAATGACCGAACCTCTGACGCCCCAGCTCAGAGCTTTGGATGGTGTTAACCCTGAGGATGTGGGGTTCCAAGACGCCAGACAGGCCGGAGTCACAGCAGTGTTCACATGTCCGGGTTCCGCCAATGTAATCGGCGGAACCGGAGTTGTGCTCAAAACAGCGGGGCGCGTCGTTGACCATATGATCCTGCGCGACCCAGCCGGCCTTAAGGTCGCTTTTGGAGAAAACCCCAAAATGGTCTACGGCGAACAAAAGAAGATGCCCATGACGCGCATGGGTACGGCCGCTTTGCTGCGCCAAGCTCTCGCCGACGCTCAAAATTACGTGGAGAAAAAGGTGCAGGGGGAGAGCGATCCGGATAAATTGCCTGATTGGGACTTGGGCCTGGAAAATATAGCTCTGGTTTTGAACAAAACCATTCCGCTGCGGGCTCACGCTCATCGCAGCGATGATATCATGACGGCCATCCGCATCGCCCGGGAATTCGATGTGGATCTTATTCTGGATCATTGTACAGACGGGCATAAAATCGCTGATATTTTGGCGGCGTATCCCTACGGTGCAGTGATAGGACCCTCTCTGACCTCCCGGGCCAAAGTTGAGCTCAAGGATAGAACTTTCGGCACACCAGGGGTTTTAGTCAAACAGGGTATCAAAGTCGCTATTGTGACAGACCACGGTGTCATTCCTATTGAATATTTGCCTTTATGCGCAGCCTTAGCGGTCCGCAGCGGTATGACAGAAGAGGATGCCCTCAAAGCGATCACCATCTGGCCCGCTGAACTTCTGGGCGTTTCCCACCGTGTCGGGTCTTTGGAGTCCGGGAAAGATGCCGATCTTGTCCTTTGGAGTCATCGTCCTTTAAGTTGGGAAGCAGAAGCCAAGGCGGTTATGATTGATGGAACCTGGGTAAAATGATGGGATGAAATGTTTGGATGAAATGAATGGATGTCATGGATAAGACGCTATGAATATAATGCTTCCAAATTTATTATGCCGGGATTCTTGGGAAACTCTAAACGCCTCCCAGACCTATACCTGGGGCGTCCGTCTGGGGATGTTTTTGCACCCCGGCGATCTCCTGTGCCTTTATGGAGACCTTGGCGCAGGAAAAACCCTTGTGGCCCAAGGGATTGGTCATGCCCTAGGTGTCAAGGAACCCATCACCAGTCCTACATTTACCATGATTCAACTCTATGAAGGATCTCAGATACCCTTGGCGCACCTGATCCATATGGATCTATATCGTTTGCGTGACCCGGCGGAGGCAGACATCATCGGTATTTGGGAATTTATAAGGGACGATACGATTGTGCTTATCGAATGGCCGCAGATTATTACTGACCAATTGCCCCCCGACCGGTATGAGCTCCATATGGCTGGCAGCGGCGAAGCCCCTCGCGAAATGAGTCTTTCTTTTCTTGGCAATAGGGCTGTCCGGTGGGATCAGTGGAAAAATATAAAAGGGACGATGATAAAAGATAAGGAGACAGCTCTTGAAGTGCCTGACAATTGACACCACAACTAAAGCTACTGCCTTAGCTCTGGCAGAGATCTGCCGCACAGATGAAGGAACCTGCCGTACAGATCAAGAAACCTGCCGCACAGATCAAGAAACCTATGCAGCTCAAGAAACCCGCCATGCAGATGAAGAAACCTGCCCTACAGATAGGGCAGGGGAGGAGACCGCTATTCATGTGATCGGCGAAGGGTTTTTGCATGATCACCAAACCCATTCTGAACGGCTCATTCCGTTTCTGGAGGCTCTCCTTTCTGCCGCGGGATGGACACTGGAGGATCTGGATGGCATCATTGCCGTCCGCGGGCCAGGCTCCTTTACAGGTATTCGTATCGGCTTGGCGACAGCTCAAGGGCTGGCGAAAGCCCTTCATTTGCCTCTGTGGAGTGTCCTTTCTCTCGATTGTCTGTCCTGGGCCACCTCACACATAGTTTGGGGCGGAGAGGAGAGTCCCGTAACCGCCGTCGCTCTGGACGCTCGAAAAAATGAATGGTATGCGGCTTGTTATGTCTGGAGTTCTCCCGAAAATCGCCTCTGCTCTATTGCTCCATGTGCCGCGGCGCCGGAGAATTTCTTGCGGCAGCTTCAGGAACTTTCTCAGGATCACGCCCATGAATACCCGCGTACAGTCATTTTTGCCGGAGATGCGCTTCTGCGCAAAGAGACCCGGCAGCTGATCCGGGACCACCTGGGAAAGCGCGCCATGATTTTGCCTCCTGAACAGGCCTTGCCGCGAGGGTCTTATGTTGTGCGTGAATTTGTTTATGCACAACAACGAGAGAAACACCTGGAAACCGCGCCCTATTATATACGTTTATCTGAAGCAGAGACCCAATATTTACTGAAACAGGAACAACGGGCCAAACAGCAAGAAAGGCAGAATCATGCCACAAGTTGAAATTATTAATAGTCATTTGTTATACTGGGAAATGGAATTGTGCAAAACGAATCATTTTGCCTGCTTGCTGCAAAATTATTTGTTTTGCAACACCCTCAAGACCTGTCTGTTTTTATGTGGGCTGAATGTGGAAAGGATTAGGTATGCGTTATGTAAACAACAAAAACAGAACACACCCTCGCCATCTTCATCTTATCAACGACTCCCCCCGGGTCACCAATATGGATAGACCCGCCATCCGAAAAATGTCTGAGCAGGACTTGCTTGAGGTTATGTCCATAGAGCAGGAGTCTTTTCCCAATCCCTGGTCCTTGTCCTCTTTTCAATCCGAGCTGCGGGAAAATGAACTCGCCCATTATTACAGCCTTGTGTTTCAGGGAAAGGTGATTGGCTATATGGGATACTGGGTGATCTATGACGAGGCCCATATCACTAATCTTGCCATTGGCCTTGAGTATCGGAGCAAAGGATGGGGAGAATATCTTCTGCGTACCATCATGTATCATTGTGTTCGGACAGGTATCGCGCGCATGACTTTGGAGGTGCGGGTTTCCAATGAGATTGCGCTGCGGTTATATCATAAACTTGGATTTGCCACCATGGGGGTCCGGCCCAGGTATTATTCAGATAACCAAGAGGATGCTCTGATTATGTGGGTTACACTTTGATTTATAATAAATGGAGAGGTATCAATGGTATTTTCATCCGTCATCTTAGGCATAGAGACAAGCTGTGATGAAACCTCTGCCGCTGTTCTGGCTGATGGACACACGCTGCTGAGTCATATTACTTCTTCGCAAATTGACGTGCATCACCCTTACGGCGGCGTTGTTCCGGAAATTGCCTCCCGGGAGCACTGTCTCCACATTGATGCTGTGGTGGAAAAAGCCATGGAAGAGGCTCATCTGGAGTTTCGTGACCTTTCCGCAGTAGCTGTCACTTACGGTCCGGGTCTTGTCGGGTCTCTTCTGGTGGGTGTGGCCTACGCTAAAGCTTTGGCCTTTGCTGCCGGTCTCCCGCTGATTGGTGTTAACCATTTAGAAGCCCATGTTCTGGTCAATCTTCTTGAGCACCCCCATATGGAATTTCCTCTCTTGGCGCTTCTGGCTTCAGGGGGGCATACCAATATCCTGTATTTTGAGGACTACCTGACCTACCGCGTTGTAGGCCGTACCCGTGATGACGCCGCTGGTGAAGCTTTTGACAAAGTGGCCCGCACTTTGAATCTTGGTTACCCCGGCGGCCCTCCTATTGAACGCGCGGCGGCCCGGGGGAATGAAATGGCCTTCGAGCTGCCGCGTTCCCTGCTCGAACCGGGAAGTTTAGACTTCAGTTTCAGCGGACTTAAGTCTGCTGTGCTTAATCTTCTCAACACGGCCCGTATGAAAGGGCATATTCTGAATACCGAAGATGTGGCCGCTTCCTTTCAGCGTGCTGTCATTGATGTTCTGCTGGCCAAAATACGCCTGGCCCTGGATCACTTTCCTGATACCCGCGCCTTGGCTCTGGCTGGGGGAGTCGCGGCTAACAGCGCCCTCAGACAAGCTTTGGCCGTCGAAACACAAGGGCAAAGCCGAAACCAAGGTCAACGGGAGAGCCGAAACCAAAGTCAATGGCAGAGCCAACGGCAAAGTCAGCACCCATACCAATATCTTCCTTTATATGTTCCATCCGTGTCCCTGTGTACAGACAACGGGGCTATGGTCGCCACCGCCGGTTATTACTATTATCTGGCGGACAGGGTGTCGCCTTGGACTCTCAACGCTGTGCCGGGGCTGGGGTTCTGAACAGGGAATTGGCTATTCTCATAGAAACCACACTAAAAAAGGGACAACAGCCGATATGATCATACCCAGAGTGCCTAATATCATTCCTGCCCAAGCCATACCTGTACCCCCTTTTTGCTGTGCCAGGCTTGTGAACCCCAAAGACAATCCCACAATTGCAGTAATGACACCAATACATGGCAGAAGGCATGAAATAATGCCTAATATGAGAGAAGCCATGGCGAGTCCTTTTTGACTTCTCTTGTATTCTATGTGCTGTATGGGATTTGCTTGAAATAAGTTGGCATCATGCACATCATGCATTTGCGGATCACCACCGACAACATATATGGAGATGGTTCCGCCTTGATAAACAACAAGCGGAGGCCTATAAATCATCTGATATTGCTTGCCAGGTTCTATAATGGCCTGAACAGATGCCATACCACATTCGTTCCCCATGTATGAAAAGGACATTTGCACCATATGCAGCCCGGGAGCCAACTCGATTTCTATCGGCTTATTCGGGGGAATTTGATATCTGATCGCATTGTCAACAAGACAATTTAGATGTGATGTTAATAAAAATTGCATTGGATTTCTTTGGAAAAACAATGTTGCGTTGCCCATTGTGAAAATTCTCCTTTGATTTTTTCCATCCTGCTGCAATAAGTATACTACAATTCCGTTGTTTGTGTCGAATGGAACTCATAATATTGGGCGTACCAATTAATTGTTGTAGCAGAATATTCCAGAACACGGGGTTGTTCCTTGAAGCCGGCCACACAGAGCGGGCAAACATTTAACGCGCTCGATTCTATGGGATTGTGCGCTTCTAAGCTCCTCTGCAGCAAAATTTCGAAACTCACTCCGCTGCGCTGCGTTCAAACAGTCGAATTTTGCCGCGCCGTCGCTAAGAA
>WRII01000004.1 GCA_009782825.1 Peptococcaceae bacterium | reverse complement strand
AATATGCTATGCCGTCATCAAAAAAGAACATCCAAAATCAGATGATTTCAAGCTGTTCAGATGTTTGCCCTTATTTTTTCCATTGTTCAATTAGGATTTAATTTAGTCGTGAAATTCCATGATAATTCTAAAAAATAATTTTTACTTAGAAATTATTTTGCCTACTAAAAAATATACTAAAAAATATATTGATGAAAGTGTGCTTGGAATTTTCATGGAGACTGTTTATAATAAAAAAGGGCAGACAATTCACCATTTTTGGTACGCTGCAAGTTGGTACACTACAAGTTGGTATGCTACAAATTGATACGTTACAAAAGAAAGGCTGATGCTATCATGGATACCCGCAAGAATCTTTCCTATGACATGAGTATACTGGAGTTCCAGAATTTTGATCTCTTGCGGGATAATCTTCTGCGTGGCGGAGCTGATTCAGCCAAACTTACCGAAGTGGAAAGCAAACTCACCGGGGTGGAAGGAAACGCCTGGACATGTGCGGTGAAATTGCACAATGTGTCTGTGGATATTGCTTATGTTCTCGAGAAGGTTGTGAATGGACTTGGGGGGGCTATTATTGCCTTTCCCATTAAGGATGTGGATACCGGGGGGGCGAAGAAGGTCAGTGACATGACAGACATAGCGATACTGGGGTCGGCGGAAATTTTAGAAGAGTTTTGCAGCCTTGCCCTTGAGCGCCCTTACTCGGGACTGCCGGATCTGGCCCAAGATCTGCGGGAACTGCTTGCTTATCATACTGCACGACTGAGGACACCGGTCTCAAAGTATCCCAGGACATCAGCTCCTGAGAAAAAAAGGCCGGTTTCAAGCCGGCGCTTGCCTAGGGTATGGAAAATGCCTTGTCGTGACCGGAGCCTGATTTTTGACGGCAAACCGTTGGTGATGGGGATTCTTAATGTCACGCCGGATTCCTTTTCCGACGGGGGTCTTTATCTGGATCCGGAGGATGCGCTGCGATATGCGGATCGGCTGCTGGAGGAAGGGGCGGATCTCATTGATATTGGCGCGGAGTCAACCCGCCCCGGATGTCATGAGGTGACACATGAGGAGGAGTGGTCTCGTTTGGAGCCTGTGCTGCTGCCGGTGTTGGAAAAGTGTCCGGTACCTGTTTCTGTGGATACCCATAAAGCTTATGTGGCTGTAAAAGCCTTGGATGCCGGCGCGCATATTATCAACGATATTTGGGGCTTGCAGAAGGACGCTGATATGGCTGATGTGGCGGCTTATTTTCAGGCGCCTGTGATCCTGAGCCACAACCAATCAGGAATCCGGACTTATGCTTCGGATCAGGATCTGATGGATGATATACTGACTTTCTTGGAGCACAGTATAGATCTGGCTGTTGAGAAAGGGCTGCCGGAGGAGATGATCATTGTGGATCCGGGCATTGGTTTTGGCAAAACGGTGGAGCAGAACCTCAGTATTCTCCGCAATTTGTCTGGGCTGAGATCGTTGTGTTGCCCTATCCTGCTGGGGGTTTCCCGCAAATCTCTGATTAGCAAAACGTTGGGTTTGCCGGATGAGGGTTTGGGGGGATCGCGGGGGATCCTGGAGGTTTTGGCGCCGACTATTGCCCTCAATGTTTTGGGATTGGCCGGGGGGGCGTCGATTTTTCGTGTCCATGATGTGGCGGAGAATAAACGGGCTTTGAGAATGGCTCACGCTGTTCTGGGTCAAGAGGGTTGGACTGAGGGAGAGAGTCTGGAGGAGAAGATATGACTTTATTGGGGGAAGTAGTGCAAAGTGGGGCGTCAAGCAACACAATCTGTCTGCGGGGGATGGAGTTTTTTGCTTATCATGGTGTTATGCCACAAGAGAGGACTCTGGGGCAGCGGTTTATGGTGGATGTGGATCTGAGGCTGGTGCAAGAGGGGGCTTTTGATCGGGATGATCTTGCGCTGACGGTGGATTATAGCTGTGTTTATGCGAAGATTGCTGATGTGATGACGCGTACATGCCGAACCATAGAGTATGTAGCTGAGGGGATTGCCCGGGAGCTTCTTACGGAGTTTCCATGCGTGAGGGTTCGTGTTGAGGTCCATAAGCCGGGAGCGCCTATTCAGGGGGTACTGGGGGATGTTTCGGTTGAGGTTGTGCGCTCCAATGTTTGGCGGGCGTATTTGGGATTGGGAAGCAACTTGGGGGACCGGGGCGCTTATCTGAGGGATGCTTTGGGCCTGCTGGGGGGCTTAGGGGCTTTGAGGAAGATGTCCTGTGTGTATGAGACGGAGCCGCAGTATGAGACGGGAACGCAGTATGAGACGGAGCCGCAGGGGGGCAATGTACATACTATACAATGGTTTTATAATATGGTGGTGGAGCTGGAAACGCCATTGCCGCCGGCTGCTTTACTGAAAGAATGTCAGAGGATCGAAGCTCTGTGTGGGAGACGGAAGCCGGGGGTCGAGATTGGAGATCCGGAGATTGGAGATTCGGAGTTTGAATCTGCCAAAGACGTATCATGGATCGGGAATGACGAATTTCGAGCCATGAAGGGTGAACCGCGAAGCACGAACTGGGTTTCGCGTACGATGGATATTGATATCCTCATGCTGTTTAGGGGTGCGGGGCAGAAGAAGGAATGCATTCACACGGCAGATCTTATAGTGCCGCACCCCCGGTTGGAGCAGCGGGAATTTGTGTTGGCGCCTCTGCGGGAAATGGCGCCGGATCTTGTCTTGCCGTCGGGCCGGGAGGTTGGCCATACTGTGGGGAAGGGGCGGGTGAGCTGTCTGACGGAGCCGGTTTTTTCGGCGGAGGAGTTTTAGGTCTGGGGGCTCACTCGTGTCGGTTTGGCAGAATCGCCATGTCTCTGATGAGGAAAGAAGGAAGGAAACGATGAAACGATGCGAATTTTATATTATGATTGTTTCGCGGGGATAAGCGGTGATATGAACTTGGGGGCTCTTCTGGATCTGGGGGTAGCGCCGGAAAAACTGAGGCAGAGCTTGGCGCTGTTGGGGCTGGGTGAGGTTTTTGAAGTGCGGGTGGAGCGCGGCGTGAAGGGGGGTATTGAGGGCACACGGACTGTGGTGCGTGTGACGGAAGAGGCACAGCCTCTGCGTGCTTTGGCAGATATTGAGAGGAGTATTCAGGGATCGGCGCTGCCGGAGGCGGTAAAAAGGAAATCCCTGGATGTTTTTCGAGTATTGGCTGAGGCGGAGGGCAAGATCCATGGATGCTCGCCTGATGAGGTGCATTTTCATGAGGTGGGGGCAGTGGACGCGTTGGTGGATATTGTGGGAGGCGTCATTTGCTTGGAGGAGTTGGGGGCCGAGGAACTGTGGGTGTCACCGGTGGAGCTGGGGAGCGGAGTAGCTGTATGCAGCCACGGCTCTTTGCCAGTGCCGGCGCCGGCGGTGGCTGAGCTCATGCGAGGATTCAGGGTCCATATGGGGGGAATGCCTTTCGAGGCTACAACGCCGACGGGAGCGGCGCTGCTGAAAGGTTTGCGGGGCCGGAATTGCCGCTATGGGGTTTTTACACCGGAAAGGGTGGGCTATGGCTTGGGCATGCGTGATGATGAGGAGAGAGCGAATATTCTGCGTGTCTGGCTGGGGACTGCGGAAGACGGAGACAGTGTCGGAGCGGGCGCCGGGCCGGATGCCGGGTCAGGCGCTGTATTGGGCGCTGAACGGAATGACGGTTTGGACAGGGGTCCGGATGTGGATATAACACAAAAAAAATCTTTTATTATTGAAACAAATATTGATGATATGAATCCGGAATGGTACACTTTTATAGAAGAGAAGATTTTTGCGGCGGGGGCTGTTGATGTTTTCCGTACTCCGATCCTGATGAAAAAAGGCCGCGGGGCTGTGCAGCTGAGTGTGCTGGTTCCGGATGTGTCTGCTTTGAGGCTTGTGCAGGATGTTTTGTTGACGCATACCACAACCCTGGGATTGCGATCTTATGCGGTTACGAAAACAGAAATTGTGCGGCAGCAAAGTGTTGAGACAACGTCTTTTGGCCCGGTGCGTGTCAAATGGGTTTATAGAGGGGGGAAGAGTTACGGCAAGCCGGAGTGTGAGGATTGCCATAGGATTGCCGCGTCGCGGGGATTGACGCTTCATGAGGTCTATCAGGTTTTAGGGCAGGAACTGACAACACTGCGATAAAACGGTTCAGCGATCTTATGACGAAATAATATGTGCTGGGAGGGAGTTGGGATGAACGTTATGTTAGGGATATGTGTGTGTGTGACGGTGGTTGTGATTATTTTCTATGCGGCCTATAGGGCTTGGCGATACGCCCGCATGTCGGGGTCGGGACGCAGCTCTGTGGATTGGTGGGGCGCGATCAAACAAGAGCTTTTGCTTATGGTGAGGTTTGTTGATCCGCGAAGGTTTGCGGATTCCCAGGGGGTGCCTGGATCTCAAAAATCTATGGTTTGGCTGACCTTAACAGTGCGTTGGGGTGTTTTTCTGATGATCATCTGGACTGTGCTCTTGGTGATAGGGGGGCTGGCCATACTGGCTGGGGTGACGGTGGATGCCCAAGGGACGCTGGGTGGGGCGGTACTCTATTTTTTGACCATTCCGGCAGGTGTGGGCGGATTGACGCTGACAACTTTTGGGGTGGGTACGATGATTCTGAAGCGTATGTATGATCCTGGGCTCAAAGATTTTGCGAAGATGGACGATTTCTTGGTGCTGTTCCTGTCGTTTGTGACTTTGGTGACAGGGGTATTGCTGTGGGGGGGCGATTTAACTTTTATGCAGGCTCGTAATGCGGTGGCGCAGGTGTTCAGATTTTCGGCTGATTTTCAAGCGGATTTCTTATTGGGAATTCATTTGGTGCTGCTGAATATCACGGTTATCTATATTCCACTGAGCCGAATGAACTCTTATATTGAAAGGGCTGAGGCCAACAATTTGCTGAGAGAAAACTCCTCGGGGGAAAATTTGCCAGGAAAAAAGATTTGAATTTTATGACTTTGTACATTATTAATGCCAAAACTGTGGTAAAATAAGAGGAGAACTTACCTTGCCCGGAGGGGATTAATGTTTTTTTAAGGAAGGGAATTAATGTTTGAAGATGAATTCATTGTTTTCAAAACTGTGGCAGAAACTAACAATATTACTTTAGCGGCCAAGAGGCTGCACATCAGCCAGCCGGCTATCAGCCTGCAGATTCAGAATATTGAAAATTATTATGGAGTCAAGTTTTTTGTCCGGAGCAATAAGGGTGTGACTCTGACTGTGGCGGGCAAGGTCTTTTACAAATATGTGTGTAATATGTTAGAAATGCTGGAAAAGGTTCAACGGGAGATTGGCAAGCTGTCTGGGGAAAGCCGCGGTGAGGTTCGTATTGGGGCGACACTGACCATTGGGGATTATGTGGTGCCGGATATTTTGATGTGTCTGTCAAGGGAGAAGCCGAATATTGATTTTAATGTGAAGATCGCTAACACGGAGATGATTGCCCAGGAGGTTCTGGAACGGAAGCTGCGTATCGGGCTGGTGGAAGGGCCTGTTCCGGATGCCCATGGCTTGGTGGTGGAGAGTTTCTGGCAAGATGAGCTGATGGTTGTGGTACCCCGCCATCACCCTTGGGTGGAGAAGGGGTCTGTTTCCTTGGCTGAATTGGCGGAGACTAACTTGATTCTGCGTGAAGTGGGGTCGGGAACGCGCAAGGTGATTGAACAGTTTTTGCGGCAGCAGGGAAGGGCTCTTTCAGACTTTAAGGTGGCCATGGAATTGGGCAGTATGCAATCGATCAAAAAGGTGGTTGTGGCGGGGTTGGGCGTGAGCATTCTCTCGAGCTTGACGATTCAAAAGAGACATGCGTTGAAGGCGGTTAAGATTGAGGGAATGGAGATGAAGAGGGAGTTTAGTATTGTGACCAACTCGGCGAATATAGCGCTGACCAACGAGGAACTCTATTTTATAGATAGGCTGCGGGATCGTTCGTGGTTGGCCAAGATCCTTGGGAATCTGGATACGGATAAAGAGCCGGCGAAGGGGTTCTTTGAGATGGAGGACAGCACGGCCGGGGCAGCTGAGAAGCTCCAACTTACGGAGAGAGAGCTTGCTGAAAAGCATCGTCTTACGGAAAAGGACATGGATGATTAATGAGTGTTACAGAAAACATATGTGAATGTTCTAATTTGGTGATTCTCAATAAAATGGAGGGTTATATTTTATGGTTTGCCCACAGTGCCAAAAACAAGAAAATACGGGGAGTCACATTTGCACAAGGTGCGGGTATGATTTAACAAGTAAATTGGATCCAAGCTCACAAGATCTGGGCTTCCGGCAAGACTCTGAATCACCTCAGCCTGGGGCCGAGGCTGAGCCTGAGCCTCAGCCTGAGCCTCAGCCTCAGCCTGAGGTTTCGCAACATCTGAGCTCCCCGCAAGGTTCTGAAGCGCCGCAGTTCCAGCCTGATGTTGGTTTCTCACCCCAACCCCAGTCTGATCCTGTTCCACAAGGATTCGGCTCCCAGCAAGACTTTTTTGCTGTACAGCAGCCTCAACCTGGCGCTGGGAGTGCCACGGGATCTCTTATATGTGGAATCATAGGGTTAGCTTCAACAACTGTGCTCTGTTGTTGTATTATTACGATGCCTGCCGGATTGATCCTGGGTATCATTTCTGCGATTCAGGGAGGAAGGGCAAAAAAACTTGGGTATACCGGAGGAAAGGCCACAGCAGGAATGGTGCTTGGTAGCTTTGCTATTGTGATTTCTGTGTTGATGATGGTCTATATTGTTGTTGCGATAATTGCAAATCCTGATTTCATACAAGAAATGATAGAGACTTACAATGAGGTTTATGAGGATATAGAGTTTAATAGATAAAAATATGTAGGAGACATATCAGGAAAGGAATGTGAGTTCATGGCTTGTCCACAATGCGGAGCGGAAACTCAGGGCTCGGAACAGGTTTGTAACAGATGCGGTTATACTTTACAGACGATTCCAGACTTATCTTTAGAGGCTGATAGGGGGATCTCTGATGATCAGACTACTGGGGGACAGCAAGCGGCTGAAATCCTGAGAGCCCACAGTCAACAGCAGGCCTTGGATCAACAGCAGGCCTTGGGTCAACAGCAAGCTGGCGGGCAGCAACAGACTTATGAACAATATCCGCAACAGTCTTATCAAGGGCCCCCATATCCGCAATATCCTCAACATTCGCAGCAGCCTTATCAAGGGCCTCCGTATCCTCAATATCCGCAGCAGCCTTATCAAGGGCCTCCATACCCTCATCCCTCCAGTCAGTCTGGCAATGGCACGGGTGTAGGATCCTTCGTCTGCGGCATTATTGGAGTGGTCACGGACTTATGCTGTCTTCCGTTCATCGGCTTGATTATGGGAATTGTTGCCATAATCATGGGAAGGAAAGCTAAAAATTCCGGTGCCGTAAACGGGATGGGATCAGCTGGATTTATCCTCGGCATTGTGTCCCTTGCTCTTAACATACTGGTGATTCTTTTCTGGCTGATGCTGATATTTCAAATGGCATCCTACTGGTAGAACTCACAATAAATAGTTCTTAAATACAGATTTTGCAGCATCGCGGCCTAAATTTTTGAAGCATATTTAGGCCTTTCTCACAATAGATATGAGGGATGGAGCCCATGAGGGGGGAAGGCCGAATGTTTGCGGAATTTTTTGTGCTTGGCCTGATTGTTTCTGTGTTTAAGGGTGCTACCCTGTTGGTTTCCTATATCAATAACAATACGTTTCCCCAACCGTTGAAGGAGAATGAGGAGAAGGAGTACCTGAGTGTTTTAGCTGAGTACCGGGAGAATTCCCATCCGACGGAGGAAGATCGTCTGTATATGGAGAGGGCGCGCAATAAACTGGTAGAACATAATTTGCGCCTTGTGGCCCACCTGATCAAAAAATTTGAAGGATCCGGCCAGGAGATGGATGATCTGATTTCTATTGGTACGATTGGGCTGATCAAAGGGATCAATACGTATAATGGTGATAAGGGGACGAGGCTGGCTACCTATGCGGCAAGGTGTATTGAGAATGAGGTTCTCATGTATCTGCGAACTCTGAAAAAATCCCGGGGCGAAGTTTCTATGTATGATTCTATTGGTGTGGACCGGGAAGGGAACACTATCAATTTGATCGATATCTTAGGGACGGACGCGGATTCGATTTCGGAACAGGTGGAAAAGGAGTTTGAACAGAAGGAGGTTCTTTCCAAACTCCGTCACTTGAGTCCTCGGGAGAGAATGGTTCTGCAGATGCGGTTTGGGCTCTTTGGGACATCGAAAAAAACTCAGCGGGAGATTGCGAAACTGCTGAATATTTCGCGTTCGTATGTGTCGCGTATTGAAAAGAAAGCTGTTCAAGCTCTGTTGGAAGAGATGAAGCTGCTCTAATGCGGGCTTTGCCCGCAAGTGGTCAGTGATCAGTGGTTAGTGGTCAGTATTGGATTTTCTTGTTTTTTATTGACGCTTCGCGTCTGTAAGGTGCTAATAACGCGGAGGAGGACGGATTTCCGGGCTATAATAATTTCGGACTTTGGCCCCAAGGGCGCTCTGAGCCTCTGGGTTTGTTTTTGCGATGGGCGTTATTTTGGCTCTGATTGGAAGAATTGGCGCCGTTGGAGAGGGGTTTGTTGGCCATGTTCGAGAACCTCCTTGAATCCTAGGTCATAGGTGACGGCATACCCGCACTGGATTATTGGATTATTGGATTATTAGGGACAGTCCCTTAATGGACTTATTTCAGTGTGACCGGAAGACACGCTGAATATACACGCTGAATATACACGCTGAATATACACACACGCTGAATATACAGCTTTACATCTCCGGGTTTTTCGACTAAAATAGGGAACGTACTTATTTGATTAGGAAAACCAACATTAATTAATGCTGGATGCGGGGTGATTACTATTTTGAAGAATAGAAATCTACAGGCTTTTCTTGTCTTTGCGGGGATCGTGGCCGTGGGATGGACGGTGCTGTCTTGGTTGGCTGAGGCCGGTTCTCTGGGGGAGATTACAACCATTGGAATCAGGGTCTTGGCTGTTTGTATTGGCGTTGCTTATGCCTGGACTGTGACCAATGAAATCTGGCCGAGTTTGATGTGCTTTCTCCTGTTGCCTTTAACGGCGGTTCAGAGCTTTTCGGATGTTTTGTTAAACGAACGGAATACCGAAATCATTCTCTTTTTCATTCTTCTCTGTGTGTTTCTTAAGTTTTTGGAAGAACGGGAAGTGGGGCGTTTTTTGGCGGCCTGGATGTTGGGCAGAAAGTTTTTGCGAGGCCGGCCCTGGCTGTTTCTGTTCTCCTTATTCTTGGCGGCGTATGTTGTGTCGAGTTTGATCAACATGTTTGTCGGGATTTATTTGATGTGGGGGATCAGTACGAGTATTTCCAGGGCGCTGGGGAATAAGCCCTATGAGAAGTTTCCGACACTGTTGGGCTTGGGCGTGAGTATTATGGGGGCGATGAGTTTGAGCGCGATGCCCTGGGGGGGCAGTTCCCTTGTGCTGTTGACTCTGCTTCCTGGGACTGCGTCCCCTGGACATAGCTTTCTGTCGGCGCCTCCCGATGTTATCCGGTATGTTTTGTTTACCGTTCCGCTGGGAGTGTTGACGATCCTGGTTTTGCTGTTTCTTTTTAAATTTCTTTTCCGCCTTGATGTGAGTGGGATTAAGCGGTTGGATCCGGGCGCCATCAGTGTTGAGGATCGTAAGATGAACCCAACGAAAGCTGTTGCCTTAATTTCCTTATTGGTATTTGTGGCGCTGATGTTGTCTGAACCTTTGTTGGCGAATCCGGCTGCGCCTGGGGTCCTTCAGTCTTTTAGTGCTATTGGGAAATTGGGTAAACTTATTCTTATCCTTGTTCTCTTGTCAATGGTCAGAGTTGACAGGCAGCCGATTTTCAACTTTACTCAGGTGGCTTCCCGTGGGATGCAGTGGAATCTTGTTGCAATGTTATTTATTGCGGTTCCTTTGGGACAGAGCTTGTTTGATGAGAAGACAGGGATTTGCGACTTTCTTACCAACCATGTAGCGCCTTTGTTCCAAGGAATTCCAGTATTGGGTATATTGGCTATTTTGGCTTTTGTGATGATGATTCTGACCAATTTTATCGCGAATATTCCGGTGTGCATGCTTATGCTGCCTGTTGCTTTTACGATTCTGGAGAACAAGGGTATTTCTCTGGAACTGGTCGGGTTTTTTCTCATTGTGTTGTGTTGCTTTGGCTGGATGACGCCCTCTTCTTCTGCGGCGGGTATGGTGATGTCGGCCAACAAGGATTGGCTGAGAACTAAGGATGTGGTTATTTACAGCTGGCCGATTCTGATTGTGATGACGGCTGTAACTATTCTTTATTGTTTCTGTATTATGCGCTTCCCCCTTCTGTAGCTTAGGGACTGTACTTATGTTCTGTCCTGTCCTTTCTGCGCCCGCTATAGTTCCTGTGTGGTGCGCTGTCTGCGGCTTGATAAAGAAATTCTCGCCGACAGACATAAATTCCTATTTTCTCCCGTATAGATATAATGCTTACGGTGCTAGTCCTAATTATGGATTTGGCCAAGGCTGATAAGCTTGGTGAAGCCTAATGGGTTCGGCGAAGACATTTTATCTGGGAGAAAGTTAGGGAGGGAAGGGCATGCAAAGTTATGACATTTTCAGCGACATAGCTGAGAGGACGGGGGGGGACATTTATTTTGGCGTAGTGGGTCCGGTCCGGTCTGGGAAGTCGACGTTCATCAAGCGTTTCATGGAACTGCTGGTGCTGCCGAACATTGAGAATGTTTTTGAGAAGGAGAGAGCGCGGGACGAGTTGCCTCAGAGTGGAGGGGGCAAGAGGATTACCACAACGGAACCCAAGTTTATTCCTTCGGAGGCTGTGGAGATTCTTTTTCGGGACACACTGCGTATGAATGTTCGTTTGGTGGATTGTGTGGGATATGCTGTAGAGGGGGCATTGGGCTTCGAAGAGGAAGATGCTGAGGGATCCCGCATGATTCATACGCCTTGGAGTGAAGAGGCTATGCCTTTCCAGGAAGCGGCGGAGATGGGGACGCGTAAGGTGATCAGTGATCATTCGACTTTGGGGATTGTGGTGACTACCGATGGATCGATTTCGGATATTGAGCGGGATAATTATATTGACGCGGAATCGCGCGTGGTGGCTGAGCTGAAGGATATGGGCAAACCTTTTATTGTGCTTATGAACACAACGCGTCCTTTTGCGGAAATGACAATGGAACTGTGCAGAGCTCTTGCTATGGAGTATGGGGTTCCTGTTATTCCGATGGATTGTATGGAAATGACGAGCCAGGATATTTCTCAATTCTTAGAAGAGCTGCTCTATGAATTCCCTGTAACAGAAGTGAACATAGAGCTGCCGAAGTGGGTTGAGGAGCTGGACATGGGCCATGGTGTCCGCAGCAGCTTTGATGAGTCGATCGGTATTGCTGTGGGTCAGATTACACGTATTCGCGACATTGATAATGCCTTGGAGGTCTTGGCGGAATGTCCGTATGCTGAAGAGGTGACTCTTGTGGAGACGGATCTGGGCACAGGGCGTGCTGAAATTCGCATGACGGCCCGAAAGGAATTGTTCAAACAGGTTATGGAAGAGATGACGGGCATGGAGATTGAGGGAGATCATACTCTACTGCGCATGATTCTCGATTATACAAAAGCTAAAAAGGAATGGGATAAATTGGCTCAGGCTTTTGAAGAGGTGCGGGAGCATGGGTATGGTGTGGTGACGCCCCAAATTGAAGAGATGCTTCTGGAAGAGCCTGAACTGGTCAGATCTGGCGGTCATTATGGTATTAAGCTCAAAGCCAGTGCTCCGTCTCTGCATATTTTGCGGGCGGATGTGACCACGGAGATTACGCCGCTGATCGGTACCGAGAGGCAGGCGGAAGAGCTGGTCAAATATATCCTGGACAGCTTTGAATCTGATCCTAAGAAGGTTTGGGAGTCGAATATTTTCGGGAAATCTCTCCATGATCTTGTGCGCGAGGGGATTCAGACGAAGCTCTATAAAATGCCTGACAATGTTCAGTCTAAGCTTCAGGATACGCTGCAGCGCATTGTTAATGACGGGAATGGAGGATTGATCTGTATCATCATTTGATGGTCGACGGTTGGCAAGGGCCGACAAGGGTCGGCAAGGGTCGGCAAGGGCTGCATGATGGCAAATTCAAGGGTTGAATAATGGTAAATTCCTTTCTGTTTTCCAAATCAGGATAGGCGCCCAATTGGTAAGGGAGGCTGCTCTCTGCCGGGGCGCTTGTTTTTTTTTATGGGTTGGCTTCAAAGGGCTGTAACATATTGACGTTTGATGTGTATATACTTCATATATAGATTTTATCATAGGATAGATGGAGGGGCTATTATGGGAAAAAATGGTGATGTGGCGGAGAGGAAAATAGATGCCAAGAAAATAGACGCATTGCTTAGGGCGGTCTCCGAAGCGGATAAATTGGGAGCGGCCGGTGATGCATTGTTGGTGGAGGAGCTTGACACGGTTACCGGTGGTGTTGCGATACCCGATTATCAGAGGTTTTTGCAATATGTCTGTGAGCGCAGCGCGAAAGAACGCACATAAAGATTTTGGGGCAAAAGAAAATTCTCCCTTCTTGCACAGGTTGATTTCTCCGCGCAAGTATGATAGATTAGACAGGTGTTTTGTCTTGTGACGGGGCGTAGCTCAGCTTGGTAGAGCGCTACCTTGGGGTGGTAGAGGCCGCACGTTCAAATCGTGTCGCTCCGACCAAAAATATGAACAGGAAGCTCACAATACCGCCGTCACACCTGATAAGGATTGTGCGGCGGTTTTGTCAGGGGCAGTTAACCCTGCGAAAGGAGTGATTATGCGAAAGTATGCGAAAGTATGCGAAAGGAGTGATTATTGACAAAGGAGTGTATTGTGCTACAATATTTTAACGGAGAATATATGAACAAAAAAGGGGGACGACTTACAGATGAAAAACTTTTTGGGACGTCATGTATTGGCCGAGATCTATGAGTGCAGCTTTGATCTTCTTAATGATGTGGACAAAGTTGAAAAGATTATGGTCAATGCAGCTCTGGAAGCGGGCGCAGAGGTTCGTGAGGTGGTATTCCATAAATTTAGCCCTCAGGGTGTGAGCGGGGTTGTCGTGATTTCTGAGTCTCATCTCGCTGTTCACACTTGGCCGGAACTGGGATACGCCGCTGTTGACGTCTTCACCTGTGGAGACAAGGTTAATCCATGGGATGCGTGCTATTATGTGTCGGAGAGTTTCGAATCGGGAAGAGTATCGGCCAAAGAGTACAAAAGGGGAATGGGCCAGATAATTCCAAATGCTGCCAATATGTAGGAGGGATATTTATTTTATTCCGAATCGTGGTGTAAGACCCTGTGATCGTAGCGGTTGCAGGGTTTTGACATATTATATAAAACACTCGTTTTGGGTATTCTTGATTTTCTAGGATCAATATAAATAATAATATTGATAATGAGACCATTTGACGGTAAAATAGTAGAATAATCATATTTTTTGGGGAGGATTATGGAAAGGTCTTTTGCTATTTTGCAGCAATTTCAAGATGTTTTGAATATGACTCTCACTGAGATTGAGCATAAACTGTGTTCGGCTATGGTAGAGTCTGTGGGCCGCGCCTTGGGGCGCAGTCATAAGAATTTGCCTGTTTTGGCTGATGTTATTATGTGCATTTATTTATCTGATCTTGTTCATAACAAGCTCCGGGACTATGAGGGGGAGTCTCAGCAGTCAGGTCGTCAATATGCTGTTTTGGTGGGGGATTATTGGCTGAGCGAATCTTTTTTGCAGATGATTTCTCATGAGATCTATGCCCAGCTGCGGCCTTTGACGGATTTGGTGAAGTCTATGAAAAAGGGAGCTCTTCTGCGGTGGAAGCTGACACAAAAACAGGCGGCTTCTTATGAGCTGCCCTTGGTTTGGGAGAGGGAACGGGGGCTCTTGGTGGCGCTCTGCGGGAGATTGGCGGCGGAGGTTCTTGGCGCGGATGTGCAGAGTGTTCGATTGTTTGAAAGGTTTGGCCGATGCTTAGGGATGGCGTGGGCGGCAAAGATTGAGGATAAGGGCCAATGGCCACTAGATTATGCTCAACTGCCTACTCCGGAATCGTTTCTAACGGAGGCGGATGCCCTGATTGGGGAATTGGATTTGATATGTGATGATGTGACGGCGTTGGTGCGGCTGAGAGATTTTATAGCTGATCAATTTGTCTTCTTGGCGGGTGAGGGAGGGGTGTCATGAAACGGAGGAAGTCGAATGCGAATGAATTGCCTTTGTTGGGCCACCTGAAGGAGCTGCGCAAGGTTTTAATGGTCATTGTGTACGCGGTGGCTGCGGGCGCTCTGGTGGGATGGTTTTTGGCGCCTTATGTGCTTGAGTTTATGCAGTCGCCGATTTCGCCCTTTCAGGAGGCTCTGGGTGAGAAGGGGGGCTTTGAGGCGAATTCACTGTTACAGGATGCGATGCGCGAGGGGAATCCGGTTGATATTATGGATTCAAATAGTGGTCAGATTGTGTATAACCAGGTTATTCTGGTTGACAACACGGATGGGACTGTGGATATTGCCGACTCGGAGAATCGCCAGGTTTTGCGGGAGAAGGTTAACTTGGCCAGCCAAAAAACAGTTGATATCATTGACCCGAATACCGGCCTGATTTTGCGGGAAAGGGTTACTCTTACTGACCCGGAAAAGCCTGTAGTGTCGATTCAGACTTTGACGCCTACGGAAGGGCTCATGGTCAAGCTGAAGATGTCGATGGTGATTGGTATTTTTGTGATGGCGCCTATCATCTTTTGGCAGCTGTGGAGCTTTCTCCTGCCGGCTCTGAAAAGATCGGAGAAAAAATATGTCTATAGGGTTGTGCCTTGGTCTGTGATTTTGTTCTTAGGGGGAGCGGCTTTCTGCTTTTTTATGGTGCTGCCTTTGTGCCTTGATTTCTTTATTACGCTGAACCAGGAAGGGATTGGGATCAGCTCTGATAATATTTGGACTGTGAATTTTTATGTTAATTTTATATTGACTTTTGTGTTGAGTTTTGGCTTGTTTGCTGAGTTGCCGGTGGTGCTGCTGGCGCTGATAGGGTGGGGGATATTGTCTCCTCGGGCACTGGCGAAGGCCCGCAAGTATGCGTTTTTTATCATTGTTTTGGCGGCTGTGATTATTTCGCCTACGCCGGATTTGGCGACTCTGGGATTTATGATTGTTCCGGTATATGCTCTCTATGAAGTCAGCATCTGGATTGGCAGGGTTATGGTCAAGAGAAAGGCCAGACGGGAGCGTCTGGCTGAGGAGGCTGAGGAGGTGTCTGTCTATGGGAACGATGGGTAATATTATTCTGGTTCTGGTTTTGGCGTTGATTGTTTTTGGTCCGGAGGAGCTGCCTAAAATTGCCCGGAATTTGGGGAAGGCTTTTTCCCAGATCCGTAAGCTTACCCAGGGTGTGACAAAGGATTTTAATAGTATGCTTCAGGATCCTGTGGATGAGATCAAAAAAGAAGTTACAGGTCTGAATATGGATGTTGATGTGGATCTTGATTTGGACAATTTGCTGCGCTATGAGGATTTGACCAAGGATCCCAAGGAATCGGCTCAAGGCCGGAATGCCTCCCGGAGCGCCCCTAAGGCGGCTAATCCTCTGGAGGCTCTTCCCCGGGAGTTGGTCAGGGATAAACGTGAAGGCGAAGATGGATGATAGAGTAGAGAGAGAATCGTATACGAAGGGTGTCGGCAAGGCACCTTAAAAGGAGGGGGTGAAACTATGGATGCTGCGCTTAAAAAGATATGGCTCCGTGACCTGGCAGAGGATCTGGATATGGTGAACTGTTCTTTACAGGAGTATCTGAGGGATGACGATGATGTGATGGCCGAAACGGGCCGCTTTTTGCTGGAGGCGGGCGGGAAAAGGATTCGCCCGAGTTTTGTGGTGTTGTCGGGTAAGCTTTTTACTTATAGTTTCGCGAAGGTTTTGCCCCTGGCCATGGCGATTGAACTGATGCATATGGCGTCGCTGGTTCATGATGATGTGGTGGATCGGTCGCTGACGCGGCGGGGCCGGCCTTCTATTCCGGCCCGATGGGGGGATACGGTGGCTATTAACATGGGCAGTTATTTGTTTGCCAAGGTGATGGACTTGATTCTTGATATGGGGGATCCGGCTCTCTGGACGATTTTCTCGAAGATGTGTGTGCAAATGACATTGGGGGAAATCCAGCAGATTCGGGCGGCCTATGATGTGAATCAGTCTTTTAAAAATTATTATTATCGTATTTCGCGCAAGACGGCTCTTCTGGTGGGGGTAAGCTGCCAGACGGGGGCTATGGTTTCGGGGGCGTCGGAAGGGGAGACGCTGCGGATGCGGAGGTTTGGGCACAGCTTGGGGATTGCTTTCCAGATTGTTGATGATATTTTGGATTTGACGGCGGATCCCCGTAAGTTGGGTAAACCTTGCGGCGGGGATCTTCGTCAGGGGATTATGACGCTGCCCATGATCTATGCGCTGGAGACGCTGCCGGAAATGCAGAGGCGGCGGTTTGCTGAGATTTTTTGTATGAGAGAAAAGGATGAGGCTCTTGTGGCTGAGGCCATCTGGTTGGTTAAGAGTTCCGGCGGGATCGAGCGTGCTCAGAAATTGGTGGATAGGTATACGGCGCGGGCCCAGCAGTGTTTGAGTGTTTTTCCGAATACCCGGCATCGCAAAAACTTGCAGGAGTTGGCGCAGTTTGTGGGGAAGAGGAATTATTGAGGTCATTGAGAAAGGGGTCATGATGAAGGAGAAGACGCTGAAGAACTTGAAAGAATGGGCGATTATTATTGCTGTGGCTGCTGTGGTTTGGTTTCTGTTAACTCGATTTGTGGTGTTCACATGCCATGTTCCAACACCGTCGATGGTACCGACGATTCAACTGGAGGATCATATCGTGGTGGATCGTCTGTTCTATAAGATGGGATCTTTGCAGCGCGGGGATATTATTGTTTTTAAGGCGCCGGAGCACCCGGGGATCGAGAAGGACAAATGGGGTGAACTTATGGTTAAGCGTCTTATTGGGCTGCCGGGGGAGACGGTTGAGTGGAAAAATGGGTATGTTTGGATTGACGGACAGGCTCTGAATGAACCTTATGTGATTGATCCGGAAGGCCGCACGATAGGGTGGTTCGGACCGGTTACGGTGCCGGAGGGATCCTACTTTGTCATGGGGGATAACCGCGAGAATAGCGGTGACAGCCGGAGCTGGGGGGTTTTGGATCAGAAGAGGGTAGAAGGGCGTGTGTGGATTCGGTATTGGCCCTTTGACAGATTTGGCGGGTTGGTTAAGCCGCCGGAAGACTCTTGGAGAGAAGGTTCTTTGGATTCGGAAAGGTGATTGTAATCTATGAGAAAAATCGTGAGAAGCTTGATAGAATGGGTGGTTATTATCGCTGTAGCTTTTGGCGTGTCGATGTTGCTGCGTCAATTTGTGGTGGATGTGCGTGTGGTGCCGACACCGTCTATGGCGCCGACGATTCAGGTGCAGGATCGTGTCGTGGTGGATCGTCTGTTTTATAAGATGGGATCTTTGGAGCGGGGAGATATTATCGTTTTTACGGCGCCGGCCAGGAAGGAACTGGAGGATTTGCAGGGGGAGGATCTGGTCAAACGTCTTATTGGGCTGCCGGGAGAAACGGTGGAGGTAAGAGACGGGCATGTTTGGATTGACGGACGGGCTTTGAATGAACCTTATGTGATCAACCCTCAGGGTCTGACTCAATATAAGATGGAACCGGTTACCGTGCCGGAGGGATACTATTTTGTGATGGGGGATAACCGTGAAGGGAGCAATGATAGTCACAACTGGGGGTGCCTGGAGCAAAATCTGGTGCATGGGCGCGTGTGGATCCGTCCCTGGCCTATGGAGAGATTGGGGCCTCTGGCGCAGCCGCCGGAAGACTATTATTTAGACTTGAGGCTTGAGTGAGAACTCGTGAAGTACTAGTGAGGATGGATATGGAAGGATTCTATATTGGCATATTTGCCTTGGGATTGCTTCTGGGGGGCACTCTTGGGGCTCTGGGGGTTATCACTTGGGGGAAGAGGAATCAGAGTCATTCGATTGAGGAAAACGCGGTCTTGCGGGAAAGGATCGCCCGTATTCCGGATCTGGAAATGGCTTTGTCCGGCGTGCGCCAAGAAAAAGAAGCGAGTGATCGTCTGGGGACTGAACAGAAGGCGACGATTGCTGAGCTTTTGGTGCGGCTGGAGGTCGCGGAGGATCAACAGAGGGAAAAGGTTGAGCTTTTGATGCAGGCGAAGGAGGAGATGAATCAGGCTTTTCGTCTCTTGGCCTCTGATGCGCTCCAACATAATAATCAGATGTTTGTGGACATGGCGAAGTCTTCTCTGACTCTCTATCAGGATCGGGCGAAGGCTGAACTGGAGAAGCGGGAAACGGCTGTGGGGGAGTTGGTGGCTCCGATTAAGGAGACGTTGGCTCAGGTAAATGAAAAAATCCTTGAGATGGAAAGGGTTCGTGTCGGCGCCTATCACGGCTTGAGTGAGCAGGTGGTGTCCATGGCGGCGGGTCAGGAAAAGCTGCAGCGGGAAACGTCCCGTCTGGTCATGGCTCTGAAAACTCCTGTGGTGCGGGGCCGCTGGGGGGAGATTCAACTGAAACGCGTGGTGGAATTGGCGGGGATGCTGGAGTATTGTGACTTTGAGCAGCAGCCGGTGACGTCTAAGTTTCAAGAGAGGTCTAAGCTGCAAGGAACTTCTGAGGGTCAAGGGGCTCTGGGGACGGCGGCTGAGGCGTCTCGTCAGAGGCCTGACCTTATTGTCCATATGCCGGGTCAGAAGAGGATTGTGGTGGACGCGAAGGTTCCGTTGGCGGCTTATATGGAGGCTGTGGAAACGGATGATGAGGAGCTGAAGGGGGCTAAGATGCAGATGCATGCCCGCCAGGTTCGTCATCATATTACGAATTTAACGGGAAAAGCGTATTGGCGGGGGCTGGGGTTTACGCCGGAGATGGTGGTGATGTTTCTGCCGGGGGAGATGTTGTTCAGCGCGGCTTTGGAACAGGATCCCAGTCTGTTGGAATATGGCGCTCAGCAGAGGGTTATTGTGGCTACACCGACGACGCTGATTGCGCTGCTTAAAACGGTGTCTTATGGATGGCAGCATGAGCGTCTGACCGAAAATGCCCGTCAGATTCAGCTTATGGGGCAAGAGCTGTATGAGCGCATGGGGGGGATGCTGAATCATATTGAAGATATGGGGGGCGCGTTAAGGAAAGCGGCGAGGTCTTACAATGCCATGATTGGCAGTCTGGAAAGCCGTGTGTTGGTATCGGTGCGGCGTTTTCAGGATATGGGGATTTCGGCGAAGGAGCCGCTGGCGGAGTTGGAGACGGTCGAAGAAGAAATGCGGTGTGGAAAGTGGGAGGTGGGAGGTGAAGAAGAGTTTATATAGGCCAAAGAGGCGGCGCCCCAGAGAGCGGCTTGATCAGTGCAGACAGCGGCTATAGGGATTTGTGAGACAACAGTGTGGAAGCGGCCTTTATCGAGAAAGGCTTGCAAAAATCTGTGATGTTGCAGAGCGGGAAGGATATGGGGAACAATGCCTCCGGCCAGACAGACTCCGCCTGTGGCCATGGTCTGTAAGGCCAGGTTGCCTGCTTGGGCGCCGAGGATTTCAATAAAGAGATCGAGGCTGGCTTGGCACAAGGGACACCTTCCTGCCAGGGCGTGGGAAGTGATTTCCGGCGGGGAGGGGATGGGAGTATATCTTGCGGCATCAGCAGGAATTTCCTGGACAAGGAAGGAATAGATATTGTGGAGGCCGGGGCCGGAGAGGACGCGTTCGTAGCTGACGTGACCAAAACGATCCCGCAAAAAGCGCCACAGCCTGACTTCCTGTTCTGTGCGCGGGGCAAAATCTGTGTGTGCGCCTTCCGACTCTAATGCGAGGCTTGGAGACAGGAGAAGAGACTGCCCGAGTCCGGTACCGGGGGCCAGAACGGCTATGGGAAAGGGGTCGGAAGGGGATGTGGGCGTGTTGGTCATGTTGGCAGTGTTGGTATTGTCAGAAATGTTGGCAGTGTCGGGAGTGCCGGCACTGCCGGGAGTGTCAGGAGTTCCGGGAGTGTCAGGAGTGCCGGCAGCACTGTCCCTGTCAGCCCTCATAAAAAGAGGCGGCTGTGGGGTTAGGGAAACTATGGAGGAAGAGGGAAGAACCATGAGCGCGTGAGCTGTGGCCAGCACATCGTTGGCAAAAACTATGGAGCTGATCTGAGGGAAGTGTTGCCGCACCTTTGAGAAGTCCAGTGTCCTCTCAAGGTTTACTAAACGGCATTGATCGTTCAGGATGGGACCTGCCAGGCTGAATCCCGCGGCTTTGACGGCCTGGGATTGGGATTTTGGAGGGTGGGCCTTCAGGGAGTTGGTCAGAAAATCAGTGATGAACTCCAAGTGAAAATCCCGGCTGGGCCAACGAGCCAAGTGGGTTGGGCGCCACGAAGAAGGGCCTTGGGATGTTTCTTCATACTCAAACAAGGCGGCGAGTGTTTTAGTTCCGCCGATATCAACAGCGAGGATCATAGGGTCACCTCAATTCACCGCTTCATTATACAGAGTATGGTGTGTATCTGGCAAGGAATTTTGGAACAATAAGTTTGGTGAGAGATTTTGGAGAAATAAGGTTGAAAAGATAATTGTCAGAAGACAGATAATTGTCAGCAGAAAGGAGTGCTTCCCCATGGACGCAAAGAAAGCCCAAAGAGTCGCAGCCCTTTACCACTTGTGGAGAGAGGATCTCTATTTTGACGAGGAGACGCGCAGAGAGCTGACTGGATTGGCAGAGTCGCCGGAGGAGGTTTTTGATCGGTTTTATGCGGATCTTGAGTTTGGTACGGCGGGACTGCGTGGTGTTTTGGGGGCGGGCAGCAACCGCATGAATGTTTATGTGGTGCGCCGGGTGACCCAGGCGCTCAGTGATACGATCAAAAGATGCGGTCCGGAGGCCTGTGCGCGAGGTGTGGTGATTGCTTATGATTGCCGGCATTTTTCCGATGTTTTTGCAGAAGAAACGGCCCGTGTGCTGGCGGCTAACGGTATTCGTTCTTATGTTTTTGACGCGCTGCGTCCAACGCCGGAATTGTCCTTTGCGGTGCGCAAGTTGAACACTATGGCCGGAGTTATGGTGACGGCCAGCCATAATCCCCAGGAGCATAATGGCTACAAGGTGTATTGGGAAGACGGCAGCCAGGTGGGCGCGCAAAAGGCGGATGAAATTCTGCGCTATATGAGTGAGCGGGATAGCTGGAGGATTGATGTCCCGGCTCCCGGAAGCTGGGAGTCGTGGCGCACTCTACTGGGAGCGGACATGGATGAATCTTATATGCAGGCGGTGGAAAAGACTCTGGTTCAGCCGGAGCTGATTCGTGAACGGGGCCATGACCTGAGTATTGTCTATTCTCCGCTGCACGGAACGGGCAATGTGCCGGTGCGCAGGATGTTGGCCTGGGTGGGGTTTTCTCAGGTTCATGTTGTGCCGGAGCAGGAATTGCCGGATGGAAGTTTTCCTACGGTGCGGGTGCCGAATCCGGAGGATCCGGGGGCTTTTGCTATGGCGTTGGACTTGGCGAAAAGCCGGGAGGCGGATATTGTGTTGATCAGTGATCCGGATGCGGATCGCTTGGGGCTTGCGGTGCGCGATGCTGAGGGGGTTTACCGGGGATTTACGGGAAATCAGATTGGTATTCTGCTGATGACCTATCTGATCCGGCAAAAGCGTGCCTTGGGTCACTTGGAGGAGGACGCGGTGGTGGTTAAAACGGTTGCCAGCACGGACTTGGCGGAGCCTATTGCCAGGCAGGCTGGGGTTGAGGTGCGCAATGTCCATGTGGGGTTTAAGTTTATTGGGGAGCAGATTATGGACATGGAAACGACCGGGCGCGGCCATTTTTTGTTGGGCTTTGAAGAGAGTCTCGGGTATTTGGCGGGCACATATGCGCGGGATAAGGATGCTGTGGGGGCGGCGGTGCTTCTGAGTGAGGCGGCTCTCTATTATAAGTGTGTGGAGAAGAAATCTTTGTGGGAAGTTCTGCAGGAGCTTCATGAGCAGTACGGATATTATGACGATACCCAGAGATCTATTACGTTGACGGGGATAAACGGACGCCAAACAATGGAAGAGATCATGAGGATTATGCGCAGCAGCACACTGAGGTCTTTGGCCGGATATACTATTGAACGTGTTGAGGACTATAAGGCGCGGATTTCGCGCGATTTGCCGGCGGGGACACAAGAGGAGATCACGCTGCCTGAGGCTGATGTGCTGCGGTTTTCGCTGCAGGGGGGCGGTTTTGTCATGGTACGGCCGTCGGGGACGGAACCTAAGATTAAGTTCTATTATTCGCTGAAGAGCGCAGGTGAGGATCCCCGGCTGCGGGAACGGGTGGAGGAGGCGTTCTTGGCTCCTGTTCGGCATTTACTGGGAGAGTAACTCTCCCTATTCTATTGTGTTTCTTGAGAGAATTTCAACGGATCAACAGCCTGGCCGTTGATCAAGATGCCATAGTGTAAATGGCTGCCGGTACTGCGGCCGGAATTTCCTGTGTATCCGATAATGGCGCCGCGCTTGACTTCCTGGCCGGGATGTTTGTCCATCTGGGAGAGATGGGCGTAAAGGGTGGTGACACTGTAGCCGTGATCAATGGTGATGCAATAGCCCCAGCCGGAGTCGTAAGCGGCGGAGAGGATGATGCCGTCTGCGGTAGCTTTGAGGGGTGTACCATAGGGGGCCATGATGTCAATGCCGTGGTGGAATTCAATGACTTGGGGGTTGAAAGGATCGGGCCGATTCCCGAAAGGGGAGGAAATCGGCCCGATCAGGGGTAAGCTGTTGGGCATGTGTTTTTGTTTATCATTGTAAGCGATAACGAGTTGATCGTGATAGGGTTCCATGGAGGAGAGGTAGGTTTGGGTTTGCTCTGAGGCTTCATCCAGAGAGGTGACTTTGCTGGCAATTGTGGGAGTGTTTTCAAGGTTGATGATGTGGGATGTGCTTTTGGAAGGGAGGGGAGAGAGGGATGCGACGGGGCCGGAGGTATAATCGAGCATGGCGAATATTTTGTTGTGCATGTTGGCGATGGAGTCCAAGGTCATGTTGATGGTGTCGAGTTGCCCTTTGAGTTGGGTAATTTCGCTGTTTTTGTCTTCGATTTGTTTTTCTATGCTTGAGATATAAGCGATTTGGGGTTTGAATTGCTGGATATAGTGTCTCTGGGACATACTGTATGCCATCATGGTTCCTAACAGGAGGGTGAGGCCGATGGCGCTCAGTGAGATAAGTACTTTGACCTTATCGGGCAGCATCATTTTGTTGGATTTCTTCTTCTGGGGCAAGGAGGCAGAGGATATGGAGAGAATACAGGGATGGGGTTTCTGGCTCGGGGAAACGAAGGCAGAAGGAAGAAAAAAAAGATCGTTCTGGGATTTCAAATTATCACTCCAATCTGATACGGACAACGGGAATTAGGATTCTGAACAGACAAGGAAGACTTTTCCTTCCATATAGTTTGCAGAATTTACAGGATTATGCAATTATAGATAAAGTTATTTAGGTGCAGTCAGAAAAGAGGAACTTTTGGCACGGGTACGGCAGTTCCTGTTGTGGCAGGTTTCTTGTCTTGAATCTTTGCTGTAGTATGTTTTTTAGGAACGATATGTGCTTTAAGTGTGTTGGTTATGGTGAATGTTTGGCCGGCAGGATCTGTCGGATCCTGTTTCACGAGGGTGTCATAGGCGATGAGATTCGGTTTGACAACATAATATTTTCCTGGGGTGTCGGTATCGAAGCCACTTCCACTAAATCGGCAGGCCCATCCATTGGCACTTGTAGCGAGGCCTGTCATTTGAGTGCCGTTGTCTTGGTGCAAAGTGATTTCTACATTTTTGGGGCGCAGATGTTTGGCGTTATAGTTATCGTTCCAGAATACTGTCACATAAACGATTTCCTGAGAATCGGTTTGTGAAGGATGGTTCTGTTGCAGGACGTTTGTGATCGTGAAATTCACGCCATCCGCGCTCGTGATTTCGGTGTGGTAGCCGGGGATGTCTGCGCCTTCATTTTGTTTGACATCATATTTTATAGTTTTTTTGCCGTCGGGGCAACAGGTAAAGCTGACTGCCCATCCCATATAAGGGGAAGCATGAGATGTGGCTGTGATGCGATCTCTATCAAGAGGTATTATAGATCTTTGGCCGTTATCATCTTGGACTTCTCTCTCTATAGATACTTCTACACTTTGGGGGCGTTGATCCTGAATGGGTTCGTCGCCTTGCCAGAGCACTTGTATTTTGACTGTCACATGGGTATTGATGTCGGCTCCACAGTGGGTACAGGAAGCTTGGGCTAAGGCCGGAGATGGAAAAAAACCTGATAGCAAAGCTATGGCCATTAAAGGAGAAATGATTTTTCGTGCGCTCATTTTTATGTTTTGCCTCCCTAATGCGGGCTTTGCCCGCAAGTGGTCAGTGATTAGTGGTTAGTGGTCAGTATTGGATTTTCTTGTTTTTTCATTGATGCTTCGCGTCTGTAAGTTACTAACAGTTAGTTGTCTTATGAGGTTGACTATACAGTGATCAGGCAATGGAGACTAACTCTATGGCATAACCATAACCATAACCATAATAGTAATAATAGCATGATTCATCTGGGGAGATCATGTGTACACAGAGATAGAACACAACATGCTTCAATTTATTCTATAAATTAATTGAAAATATTTTTTATATTATTGGGATATATGGGTGATGACGACGGATCTCTAATCCGTAATTAGGACTTAAGAATCAATAATTTTTTCATTAATTTATATATTAATGAAAAAAAATGAGTGTGCACAAAAACCCATAATTAGTAACTTATGGGCGCGAAGTGACAATAAAAAAACAAGAAAATCCCTGACCACTAACCACTAACCCCTGACCACTTGCGGGCGCAGCCCGCGTTAGTGATGAAAATAATCGATAAGATTCTGAGCCGTGCTGAGGGGTAGCCCGGCGCCTTGCAGATCGGCACAGGAGGCCTTTTTTATGGCGTCGAGGCTGCCGAAATATTTGAGCAGGAGCAGGCGGCGTTTGCGGCCGATGCCGGGGATGGCGTCCAGTTCGGAGATAAGGAAGTCGTGCTGGCGTTTTTGCCGGTGGAAGGTGATGGCGAAGCGATGGACTTCTTCCTGTATCTGTTCGATCAGATGGAAGACTTCGGGAGTTAAGGTGAGCTGGGGATTTTGGGGGGTGACGAGGGTGCGTGTTCGGTGGCGGTCGTCTTTGATCATGCCGGCGACGGGGAGGGTGAGGTTGAGGGAGGCAAGGGCTTCTTCGGCTCCGTGTACTTGGGAGAGACCGCCGTCCACAAGGATGAGATCGGGAAGGGGGTGTTCTTCTTCGATGAGGCGGTGGTAGCGCCGGCTGACGGCTTGTTTGATGCAGGCCCGGTCGTCGGGATGGTCCATGTCTTTGATGGAGAATTTACGGTAATTGGTACGGACGGGTTTGCCGTGGGCGAACTGTACCATGCCACAGACGATTTGTGAGGCGCGGAGGTTGGAGATGTCGAAGGCTTCGATGACATGGATGGGGGGGAGGTTGAGGAGCTGGGCCAGGTCTTCTTGGGCGCATTTGGCGGCGGTGAGGTGTTCTTGGGCCAGGGAGATTTTTTGGTCTAATTGATTTTGAGCGTTGTCATTGGCCAGAAGGACAAGATCGTGCAGGCGGCCGCGTTTGGGGATGACGATGGGAAGGAGTTCGCAAAGGGAGGTGCTCAGAGGGGGGATGCAGATTTCTTCGGGCAGGGTTATGCTGTCGGTGTAGCGCTGGAGGAGAAAGGAGATGAAGGCGTCTTCGGGGTCGCTGTAGTAGGGCAGAAGGAAACTGTCCCGGGAGGAGAGCTGGCCGGAACGGAAATAAAAGATTTGGATGCTGAGGGCTTCGTCGCCGGCGGCGAACCCGACGATGTCCCGAATGGTGTAGTCTGTGGAGGAAACGGATTGTTTCTCGCGGATGAGGCGGAGGGCGTCCAGGAGGTCGCGGTAGCCGGCGGCGGTTTCGAATTCCAGGGCTTCTGAGGCGGCGGCCATTTTCTGTTCGAGTTGTTTGACGATGTCTTTTTGATGACCGCGCAGGAAGGCGGTGATTTTTTCAATGAGGGCGTCGTAGGTTTCGGGGGCGATGGGGGTGACGCAGGGGGCCAGGCATTGGTCGATGTGGGCGTAGAGGCAGGCTTTTTTGGGGATTTGCCGGCATTTGCGCAGGGGGAAGAGGCGGTTGAGCAGGGCGGCGGTTTCCCGGGCGGCGGAGGCGCTGGGGTAGGGGCCGAAGTATTTCCCGGCGAGGATACGCTGGTTGGCTTTGGAACGCTGAGGTTTGGCGGCGGCCATTTGACCTTCGATTTGGCGGGTGACCAGGATGCGGGGGTTGGCTTCGGCGGTGATGAGGATGTAGGGGTATGATTTGCCGTCGCGGAGAAGGATGTTGTAGGGGGGGAGGTATTTTTTGATGAGGTTGTATTCGAGGACGAGGGCTTCGACTTCGGATTGGGTGAGGATGTATTCGAAATCGGCAATTTCGCTGATCATGCGTTCTGTTTTGGAGTCGTGGGAGCCGATGAAATAGGAACGGACGCGATTTTTGAGGATTTTGGCTTTACCGACGTAGATGACGCGGTTGGTGCTGTTGCGCATGAGGTAGACGCCGGGGGCGTTGGGGAGCAGGGTGAGCTTGGCTTGGAGGGTGTCGGGGGAGGAGGGAGGGGTTGGGAGATGTGGTGGATCCTGGGACTGAGCAGGAGCCTTTGACGGGGCTTGAGTCTGATCTGCTGGATTGTTTTCCGATATTGTTATCTCAGGTTTTATATTTATATTGGATGATTTATGTTCCATATTGACCTCGTTCCTAGGAATTGACGCTTGATCCCTTCTTATTGTGCAGTGTACATTTCCGCATGTCAACTGTCATGATCAAGATATGTCCTGTGATCAAGATATGTCCTGTTCATGATAGAGAGCCCATGATCGAGAATTTAGGACCGAGATACAAAATTCGTACGACTACCCGCAAACCTGTGATATTCATCATCGCACTCACGTATTTATTGAAGAGAAGAAAATGGGGGTGAACCTATGGGTACGGCGTGGGGACGTCCTCCGCAGAAAAGTTTTGTGTCGGATATTAAGATGGTTGCTTTGGGATTATTGATTATTGGGGTCGTAATTTATCTGCTGTTTCCTAATATTTTAAGCTTCCTTAAAGGCGACGATGAGGCTAGTCCGGCCCTGGGCGAAATTGTTTTGCCGTCAGACACAGAAGATTCTGCGGCTATAGATATTTCTTCGTCAGATTCTCTCTCACTGCCCAATGTCTTTGCGGGGTTGTATCAGGATACGACAATTTCTACCGGGTATTGGATTATGTATGTGGGGGATGACGAATTGAAGCAACTGCAATTGTCAGCCAGGAGCTTTGAGTTTGTCATGTCCGTTGTGGAAAAGGATTGTCGGACTCAGGAGACTCCAGGGACTGTACCTATGCTGACGGCGGCTGAGGGGGAGATTAATAAATATCTTATTAGTGAACAAGTTTATTCTATTATTATAAATTTAGCAGATATCTCTGGGCGTGCAGGTAGCATTTGAGAATGGAGTAAAAAAACGTTCGGTATAGGGGCGGCAGCGCCGGAAAAAATAGTGGAGAAGGAGAGTAATATCCGCAATTTGATGAAAGGCGGATATATAAAGAGGTGGCATAATGCAGAACGATACCGAGCTTTTGCGTCGCGCCCAAGTTTTGCTGACGTTGGATTATTCTTTGGGACAAGTCCGTGAGATTTTGTTGCATGAAGGATTTCCGGAAAAAGATGTGCATGAACTTATAGATACGACTGAAAAGTCTATTAAAAATGTGGCTCCTCCTAAGATCAATGAGGATAAGATTGTGGTCGATATTAAACGTGAAATGTTTGATGATGATTTTGATTCTCCTGATCTTGTGATAGACCGGTATAGTGGGCGTGTTCAAATGCTCACGCCTCACTTGCAAGAGACTTGGCGTGTGGCCAACGAAATTCGCAAGAATATACGTCAACCCGGTTTTTTTTAAGGATCATATGCTATGAACTATGAACCGACGCAGAACTTGATGAGGTGCTTTCCAAGATGGGATCTTGCAAGACAGGAATGCTATCTGGGGAAGAGGCCTACAGAGGGAGGCGGCGGTTTTTTCTTTGGGTACCTGTGGGGGGTATGTCAAATTTATAGAGAGTGTTAGTTCTACAAATTTGACATGCCCCCCAAACCTGCCTGAACCTGAGCCATCGTTTGCCTTTTTACGCAAAAGCCCTTACAATAAAACTTGTGGATACCTCCCCAAATATGAATCAAACGGGGAAGAAACATGGGGAAGAAGGTCTAAGGTAATGCAAAAAACCTCTGATCAGCCATTGGATATGGCTATTGTCGGGGCCGGCCCGGCTGGATTAACAGCGGCTATATACGCGGCTCGCAGCGGGCTGATGGTGGCTGTGTTCGAATCTGCCGGGCCGGGAGGCAAAGCGGCGTTGACGGATCGCATTGATAATTACCCGGGGTTTCCTTCGGGGGCTTCAGGGTTTGAGCTGATGAATGATTTTTATCAACAGGCGGTCAATGTGGGGGCGCAGTTTTTCTTTGAGGAGGTTCGGGATGTTTCCTTGGAGGGGGACGTCAAAAAGGTGCGTACTCCTGAGCGGGAGCTCTTGGCCCGAACAGTTGTTGTGGCCTCGGGCGCGCGGCAGCGCGCGCTGGATATTCCGGGGGAGGCTGCTTTCCAAGGGCGCGGGGTTTCTCAGTGTGCTACATGTGATGCTCCTTTTTTTAAGGAGAAGAGGGTGGTGGTGATCGGCGGAAAGAATGCGGCTTTGGAGGAGGCGGCTTATCTGACGCGGTTTGCCTCTCGGGTGACGTTGGTTCACCGCCGGGAGGAATTCCGGGCTTCCCCTGCCGCTGTGGCGGAGGTGCGTCAAAATCCGAAGATTGACCTTCGCCTAAATTGCATTCCCAAAAGTATTGTCGGGAACGATAAGGTAACGGGGGTAGAGGTGGAAAACCGGCTTGATGGCAGCATCGAACTTGTGCCCTGTGAGGGTGTCTTTGTCTATATAGGAACCCAGGGAGGGGCTAATTTTGCCGCTGCAGGTT
Source organism: Peptococcaceae bacterium (assembly GCA_009782825.1). Classification (GTDB taxonomy): domain Bacteria; phylum Bacillota; class Desulfitobacteriia; order Desulfitobacteriales; family Syntrophobotulaceae; genus WRJI01. The sequence continues at coordinate 65,389 of WRII01000004.1, read as the reverse complement.
TGGAGATTGATTCCTCAGGATATATTAAGACGGATGCGTCTATGGGAACCAATATTCCTGGGGTTTACGCGGCGGGGGATATTCGTACCACGGTGCTGCGCCAGGTGGCGACAGCGGTGGGAGACGGGGCTGTTGCGGCGGTGGAAGCTGAGCGGTATTTGCGGAAGAAATAGGCGGCAGGGGGTCACTCTCCGGACATTTTCCCATATCATATGGTAAGGGGGTGTGGAAAGATGTATCCGGATAAAAAACCACCGGAAGAAAAGCCGGTCTGTCCGCCACCGAAACCGCCAGTCTGTCCGCCTAAGCCTAAACCGCCGCAGCCATGCTGTCCACCGCCTCAGCCGTGTTGTCCGCCGCAGCCGTGTTGTCCGCCGCAGCCGGAGCCATGCTGTCAGCAGGAGACGTATTGCTGTTACCCGCGGATGATGTTTTACTGCCAGCCCCAGCCGATGCTGTACTGTGAAAGGCAGTCGGCGTATCCGCCGCCGGAGGACTATGAAGGGTATGATCCTTACGCTTATGTTCCTTATGGGTCAGAAGCTATGTATGGATATCAGGGTGTTCCTCAGGGTGTTCCTCAGGGAAATCCTGTGCCGATGTATGACCCGGCGTATATGGGGTATTATGGCGGAGGTTTTGAGCCTATGGCAGCCGGCGCGGCCACCGCAGTTGGCGCGGGTACTGCTGCCGGAGAGCCGGAGGGTATCTCTTATGTTGTCAAACAGGGGGATACGATCTACACGATTGCTCAAGCCCATGGTATCATGTGGCAGGATCTGATGTATTACAACCACCTGGATCATTCCCAGGGACTTTATGTGGGACAGTATCTTCAGATTCCGAGACCGGGATTTTGATTCGTCAAATTTGATTTATTTATCAAATTTGAATTAATTAGCTTTAGCTCATACATCCTTATCTTTGCATGCAAGACGCGTGCAAGACGCTTGCATGCAAAGGTATACTTTTTGCAACGCACTTACTCTTTGATTCTACTGCAACGTAGAAGGACAGGAAGAAAGAATGAACTTTAGAACATATATAAGAACTTATCCGATTACCTGTGGTCTTATTGGGGTGATTCTCTTTGTGTTTCTGCTGATGACGCTGGCAGGAGGATCGGAAAAGACATGGGTTCTTATTGCTTTTGGGGCCAAATATAAGCCGGCTATCCAGAACGGCGAGTATTGGCGGTTGATCACGTGTAATTTTTTGCATATCGGTTTTATGCATTTGGTGTTGAACATGGTTGCCTTGATTTCTCTCGGGGGGCTGGCGGAAACTCTCTTTCGCAAGGTCAGGTATGGTTTGCTTATTTTGCTCAGCGGTGTTGGGGCGTCGGCGGCCAGCCTTGTCTTTAACCCGGACGCGACATCGGCCGGAGCTTCGGGGTCAGTGTTTGGACTGGTGGGGGCTCTGATGGCGTATGCATGGAAGGACCCGCGATTCCGCAGCAGCGGTATTGTTTCGTCTTTGGTGGTGCTTGTGATTATCAATTTGATTTTTGGTTTTACTATGCCTTATATTGACAATGCCGGACATATTGGCGGGTTGATTTCCGGATTGGTAATCGGTGGTGTTTTTCGGCTCTTTCAGCGCCCTGTGTCCTGACTTTCCGCCGGTTTTCAGAAAAGAGACAGGCAATAATTTCATCGCATGCTCTTGCAGAGGAGGGGAAGAATATCGAATGAAGCTCACTTGTCTTAGCAAGGTAAATCTCGGTCATTTTTATCGATAGTTAAGACGGTGAGCTTTTTCTGTGTTCATATTATTTATGTGTTCATATTATTTAATTGAAGGATTACATAGTAAAAAACGAGAATGATTTAAAGCCGCTGCCTATATGGACGAAGCACGGTGAACTATCAAGGAGCTTATAGTGTCTAAAAAGCCGATGGCCCAAAGGCAAAGATCAGATAAAAAAAATAAGGACACGTATTTCCGCCGGGATGTTGTTGTTTATACGGCCTTGGCTCTTTTGTTCTGTGTTATTGTGGGCCGGTTGGCGTACGTTCAATTGATCAATGCTGCGGAGATTGAGGCGAAGGCGTCCTCCCGGCTGGCGTTGGTGGCCTGGGATGTGGGGACACCGTACCGTGGCAGTATTGTTGATGCTCAGGGACATTCTTTGGCGTACAGCGTTGAAGAACGGGAAATTTTTCTCGATCCGGACATTGTTCGGGATTTTCTCGCGTCGCCGCGGAATACTCAGGAATGGACGCTGGACAAAGTGGCGGAAACCCTGGGACAGATGTTGTCTCTGGATCAGGCTTACTTGCAGGAGGAACTGGAGAAGAATTCACAATACGTCTTGATCGCTCCCAATGTGGAGATGACGCTGGCGCAGCAGGTGTTGGGATTGAAGATTGAAGGGGTTGGGGGCCGCCCAACCTATCGGCGCACGTATCCTATGCAAACTTTGGCTGCCGGTACCCTGGGCATTGTGCAGAGGGATGGCAATGGCGCGGAGGGACTTGAGTATCGCTACAATGATGAGTTGTTGGGCAAGGGATCCGGGGTGAAGTCTTTGCAGCTGACGCTGGATTCGACGATTCAATTTTTGATTGAGCAAGAAATGACCAAGCTGGTCAATGAGTATCGCCCGCAGCGGGTTTGTATTCTGGCTATGGATCCGATGACGGGAAAAATTCTGGGAAGTGGGTCCTATCCCAACTTTGATCCTAATGCCTATGGAAAAACGGATCCGGAACAGAGAAAGAATCTGGCTGTAAGTATGGTTTATGAGCCGGGGTCGGTTTTTAAGATTTTTACGGGAAGTGCGGCGATAGAGGAGGCGGTGTTTACCCAAGGGGAGTTGTTTCATGATCCAGGATACTTGAATGTGGGGCCTATGACGATTACTAACTGGGATTCCAATATGAGTTCTGAGGGAACATCGATTACCTTTGCTCAGGGGATGCAAGCCTCTTCCAATGTTGTTTTGGCTCAGGTGGGGCAGCGCTTGGGGAAGGAGAAGTTTTTCTTGTATTTGGATTCTTTTGGGTTTGGCAGGGAAACGGGAGTGGATCTGCCTGGGGAGGAGAGGGGTCAGCTTATGGAGAAAGGCAAGGTGCGTGAGATTGAAATGGCCACCATGTCTTTTGGACAGGCGAATTTGGCGACGCCAATGCAGATGCTGACGGCAATCTGTGCTGTGGCTAATGGGGGTACGATTTATAAGCCGTATATTGTGGATACGGTTTTTGATGAAAAAAATAATGTGGTGCGCAAGAACGAACCTCAGGTTCGGCGGAAAATTCTCTCTGAGGAAACCTGCGGGATTATGAATACGATTTTGGAGGGGGTGGTGAATCAGGGGACGGGAAGCCGCGCTAAAATTGAGGGGATTAGGGTGGCGGGCAAAACGGGAACGGCTCAGAAACTTAATCCTGAGACGAAAGAGTATTATCAGGATAAGTACATTGTGTCTTTTGGGGCTTATGCGCCGGCCCAGGATCCGAAGATGGCTCTGCTGGTGGTGGTTGACACGCCTCAGGGCGATAGGGTTCAGGGGGGGCAAGTGGCGGCGCCGGCGGCTCAACATATTTTGGAAGGGGCTCTGCAGTCCATGGGGATTCCGGTGGCCAAGGAGACGCCCGGCACGATTAATGATGTGGGTGTGGCGGGGGAGGGGAATGTTCCTCCTGCGGTGGAGGTTCAGCCGGCACGGCCTTTGGTCAGTGGGGAAGCGTGTGTTCCTAATCTCAAGGGATTGACAATCCGGCAGGCGGGGCAGGAATTGGCCCGGCGCGGGCTGGGATTTTCCTTTAAAGGGAGCGGCTTGGCGGCGGAACAGTCGCCGGCGCCGGGGACAATTGTTAATGTGGGGGATCAGGTGGAGGTGACGTTTAAGCCGCGGGAGTGAGGGTGAAGATATCTCCTGGTTTTTTTGCGAGTTTGCGTGTCCTTTTGTATTTGGTGGACGGAAAAACGGAGTACACATAATCCTCACTCATCATCTTCCTCCGAGTCTAATGCTGCACGGAGGTCAGCCGCGCTTTTATAGGTTCTAGCTCCATTCGCAACAGCGGCATGGGATTTCTTTGATGTTGAGAGAAGTTCCGCTTCGAAGTCCGTGGTATAGCCGTTTTCGGTTAGCTGTATGGAGGACAACTCAAAGGGAATTCTGCGTTTAAGGTAAATTTGATTGAGTGTGAGATTGAAAACATCGCTAAAAGATAAACCGATTGCGGAAAGAATTGGCTCAACCTTTGCTTTAATTTCGGGATTAACCCGGATGTGCATGCCACTTGAACGTGTATTAGACATAACAATCACCTCTGCTGATAGTGTACACAAAACATCCGCAAATGTCAACTATTATGCCGTTGTCTCATAGTATAATAACAATCGCCGTAACAAGGCAAGGTGATTCAGAGCACCAAGGATCATTCGTTGTGCACGCTTCCTGTCAACAGACGAGGGCTTTCCGTGTTTTTAAATTCAACGCATCGGCAAGCCAACTACACAAAGGACAAAAATGGCGAGAAAAAGACGGGTTTTGGAAAACTCTACCCTTTTGTCGCTTGTCAGTCTTGGGTCTTGGCACCAAAAAGCATACATAAGATGTGTTTTGGTTGATATTTTGTCGCGTATGACATATAATAAGTCATAAAGCCATGAGAGGAGCCACAGTTATGAGAGTACAAAACGACATGCGGATTACAATCCGTGTTGACAAAGATCTAAAAGAACGTGCAGAAAGTCTGTTTGACCGACTGGGAATGAATATGAGCACAGCGCTTAACGTATTTCTACGCAAAGCTGTTGATGAGTCCGCTATTCCTTTTCCCATCAGCGAGAAAAGGACAGGTTTTGGGGCAGGTCATTTTTCGGCAGACATCACAAATGCTTTTCAGGCTGCCGTTCAAAGTGAGATCGCTAAAAATCAGCGGAATGGATATCCGACGGCGCGGTATGATGCAATTAAAAAACAGGCTTATTTAGAATCTGCTGATGGGACACGCGAATATGTAATACATACATAGAAATTTTCCCAAGCAATCACTGGCCGGAGCCTGCGCTGCGGAAACTGCTGGGGCTGTAAAGAGGATGGTCATAATCATGAAGGGGCGATTATGAATAAAAGTGTAGCGCTGTTGGGAATGACAATCATCATAATATCAGTGGTTGCTATGTTTTATACAGATCCTTCATTTAATCACCCAAAGGGGGTCAAAACCATAGCGGTCATCACCGAGGAACCTTTTGTGGCAGCAAGGGTCAAATATAGCTTCATCAGTGGGGTGACGGTTTCATATGAAGTGGATGGCACAGCCTATGAGAGAGGTTTGGTTGAGGGACTGCCTTTCAATACGGATAAAGGAAGAGAAATTGAAATATATTATAATCCCAATAGTCCTGAGGAGATTTGGGGCGCCAGCAATTTCTTGAATTCTGCTGCGAAAGTGTTACTTATTGCTGGGGTGATCATCCTTGTGGCAGGTATAGGATTCGGTCTGATTAAAAGGCGCACATAGACAGGGCCAATGGAACGCGGGTTTGAAATATGCGTAGGGATTCGCCGCTGGGGCGGCTCTTTTAATCCGGCTCCGCTGCTTCACGAAGCCACATCTTCATCGCTTTAGATTTTGAGTTATTCAATCTCTTTGCTCGTGCTGTATTTGTTCCATCAGGGGGCATGACTTCTGCATTGATAACAACCTGATTCCTTGGTTGATTGAGTTCGAAAATTTTGTCTCCATCAAGCTTTTTCATGGCCAACTCCATAGCTTTTAGCCTTATGTCATATTCATTTACCCAGTCGGCATCGGTAAGGTCATCTATAGAAGGACGCTCATAGAAGATCCTACGGACAGTGTTAAATGTGTCTTCACCATGGCAAAAGTATGGGGACTCGCTATAAGACCACTTTAGGCACTCTTTATCATCCTGTGACAGATTCTGGCGTTGCGCCTCTCTGTCTAAGGCCTCCCAGGACCATGCAGAAATCGTTGGAGGATGCGCTTCACCCGAGGTCGTCAAGGTGCAGTAATAATAGCGCTCCCCGTTTGAGAAAAGATCAAGAAATGATGGTTTTGCCGCGTTTACTATTTCTTGGGCTAAGGTATCAATCTCGTTTAGCCTTGCTTCTATTTCCAAGGCGATTGCTTGGGTATAGTCTTCCAGGCTGGGTTTTGTAGTTTTTTCTTCGCACTTCTCAAGAACAGATAAGAACATAGAGATCTTCATAAAAGGAGTTAAATCCCAGATCTCGTCAGCGTTAGAGTCTAAAACATGAAACTCCTGACTTCTGAGTGTTTTCAGCTGCACTAAAGTATTATCAACACGAGAGTCGACAGAAATCCACCCAAGCTCTGGTAAGTCTGATCTTGCTTCTATTAACCCCTGTAGCCCTTTGACCGTTCGCGACACTCCAGCCAATCCCTTTTTGCGCATATAAGCTAAGGCTTGATCCACATCGTTGTTGCACTCCGCAAGAGCCTTTTTGCACTCCGTTGTATCCGCTTTAGTCTTTTTGCGCAGCTCCTTCACTCGGTCCCCTGCCCATTTTGGGTATTTGGAAAAAAGTCTCCTAATACACTCCTCGGCCCTATCCATACAGCAAGTCTCATCAGTCAGCCCGAGATAAGAAAATCGCTTAAGGGAGTCATACAAATGAATGGCTTTAAAGAACTCCTCATACAATAACTTCTCTGAGTTAGCCAGCTTAAATAGGTAGGCTGCTGTCCTCTCAAATATGTCTTCAAATCTTGATTGTTTGACGCTTTTTAGAAACAGTGAAATCAATCTCTCGCACTCGGCAGAATTGGAACTATTTAAACAAAATGTGTAAATACTTTGCGCGACCTTCTCTATATCATGAGGTATCCTGTACCCCTTTTCAATAGTCAAACAAATGGGTTTGATAGTCTTCAATTCATCCATCACCAAACTCCTTTTTGCGTCTCACCCGTGATCATACGTCATCGGGTCAATATGCAGACACACGCCCTTACCCCCGCCTTTCACCGGCACTGACAGCGGCAACTGGTACGGCCCGACGGACAGGGATTTACCACCCGCGCTTATTGGAACAAACTTCATGGAATTATTCGTGGAGACCTTCCGGCTCACCTTCTTTCTCCTGGAAAAAGTTTTATCCCAAATCTATAATTTGTGCTATTTATCAAGAGGCACAGCCAGGGCCTTCCATTTCGCGCTCTTCTTTTTGTCGGCAGTAGACAGGCCAGCAGATACCGGAATCGGACTCTTTCTGACAATAGGTGTCAACAGCAGTGTGTCAGGCACAGTGGAGTCGCGTTTGATGTTCAACGACTCGTGGTACACAAACACCCATTGCGGGACAGATGCGACTTCCTCAACCTCTTTTAGGGCTGTGTGCATAATATCAATAATGAAGCCGTGTTCGAGTTTCAACCCATCATCCTTTGCCGCGTTGGCAAGACGTGTAAGCAGAGTCACTGGCCAGTTGAACTGCGGCATTTTCAGACTATCGGTGTTAAGCGGCCATCCCCATGGCAGGCACATTGCCAGCTCGGCGCCAATTGAATCACTGAGTCCAGCGGTCAATATCAACTTATATTCCTCATTCGACCAACGTTTTCTGCCATGGCAGATCGGTGAGATGGCGCATTTCCGAACCGTGAACGAGCAGTCCTCGGTGGCTTGACTCTTGATGCGAATCGGATTGATTGACCCGATCTGTTGCTCGATATGCTGAATATAAGCGCCTCCGGGAACCTTGCTCCAGTCGTGCGGGTCAACATATGGTTGTATCCCGCCTCTCTCGCGAAGAAAATCGGCGACAGTGTCTTGGCCTGATCCCTTAACCTTATATGCCTCTGCAAAGTCAAGCGCTGTCTGTGGCATGCGCAAATGCTCACGGTTCACTTCGGCGCCGGCATCAACGAGTGCGCGTGCGATGTCAACAGATCCGTCAACTGCAGCCGAGATCAAAGGGGTAGCGATTGATGTTGGCCATCCGTTCGGACATGCGCCATGTTTGAGCAGCCACTTTACAGTATCAAGGTGGCCCCCAGCGGCGGATTCGAGCGGTGTTCCATAATTGTCTGGATCTGGCACGTCCACGTCCATACCCATCTCAACCAGTACCGCGCAGATTGAAGTCTTCCCTTTTCCTGCTGCCAAGTGCAAGAACGTCGAGCCGGCCCCGCCTAACCAGCCTTCGTGCAGCAATTGTGGCGCCTGCGTCGCCACCGCGCGCTTTCGCAGCATCACCTTCGTTGACCGCTTCATATAATTGGTTTCGGGCCTCAAAAAGTTCGTCCTCATTCAAATCTTCTTTTGTCATAACTGCACATCTTCCTCCTATAATCTGGATTTTATAAAAACATCTGCTCAAAAAGCCCAAAAATCGTTCCGTTTTGTGTTCCCAGTTCTGCATGTGCTTCCCCAGACTTCTATGCAGATTCTATCTTTTGTGTAGCATAATCCAATTTCTTTTTCTCCGAGTCTGAAAGGGTATCAGATATTTTCTCTATCAATCGCACATAATTAACATAGTCTTTTTTAGCCCAAGCTTTGCTGGCTTTTTCTCGAAAATCCTGATTCGTGAAAAATCTATCAATGAATATCTCATGCATTTCACGACTATTTAATATCATGGATGAGTTGTCTTCGACCTTTTCCGTATCGCTATTGTCTGAAACAGAAATGAAACAAAAGACATGCTCAAGCTCACTGTTATTCCTTTTCAGTTGCAGCATGGCCTTTATCATTTCTTGGTGTATATTTTTCTCAAAGTCGTCAAAACTTTCGTGGAGCGGTGCATTTTCTGATAGGAAATCACTTACCTCCCGCAGTCTGCAATTTTGGATAGAACTATCAGAATACCCCCAGTTGTCCGGCTCCCACTCGTAGCATACTTTGTTATCAGGATCTTGGACAATTTTCCTTTCAGCAAATTCTTTCGTATTTAAGGCAAAATAAAAGGCAGACGCACGATCGTCAACTATTAGTGCCATCGTGTAGAGTGTTTCGCCCTGAATCAAGGAAAAGATTTCTTGGAAATCTACCAATAGCGCTGCAACAAGTCGATTGGAAAATTCCTCATAAAAAGCATTCATAAACGCCACCCCTTCTTTCGAATCCTCCAAATTCGCAATCGATCTCGTAGATCAAATTGTAATTGGACTTTTCGCTCAGGTTTATTGTCGCGATATGATGTGTAAGTGTCAATGTATTAATGTTTCCATATTTAATTAATATCCTTGAATTGTTCAGTCACATAAAAATTTGATAACATATTCCGATATGTTATAATTAAGACCAAGGTGCAAGCAGACGCATCGACCTTCATATCCAGGAGGCTAACAAATGACAAAAGAAGAAATGCAAGAATTGAAATTAGTGCTGGTAGATGTTGTGGAAACACGACTAGCCCGAACCGAAGAGGTTTTTGATTCCAAGCTTACCACGATGGAAGAAGCTATGGATTCCAAGCTTACCGCGATGGAAAAATCATTGAGGAAAGATATGGCTACAAAAGCCGATCTGGAAGAGGTAAGCAAACGATTAAGAAAACTTGAATTCAAAGTCGAACATGACATGGATAAAGCCATAAAAGTAACAATGGACGGGCATGCAATACTCAACCATAAATTGGATTTAGCTATAGGTTTGGAAAGCCGCGTTGAGACGTTAGAACATAAAATGTCGGCTGTCGAATACACCATTCGAGAGCAAAGAACGGGAGTATCGTGAAGTTAGTGTAAACGGTGTGTATCACCAATAATAAAATTGTTAATAATGGTAACATCAGTTACAGGATAGAGCAACTGCTGGAGAGCAACTCGAGCGGTAACATAGAAGCCACCAGTATCTTCTGTGTTTCCATATATTTCAGCACACCAAGCTCTATATTTGAAAGGCATTTTTACAGACCCAGATTTGTGTGTCATCAAATTAGCATACCTCCACGTTCGAGACAATTCGTCTCCTCCTGCGCGCCCTGTGCGCTGATCATCTGAGATAACAGCAGCAGGATCCTTATTTTCCTATCTTGATCAGTAATCGGCTGATTCAACCTTTATCCATGTCGATCATGGCACTTCCAACGTGCCATGCGGATGGGAAGGGTCACAAGAATATCGTCAAGATCAGTATGCTTCATATAAATTCACAATTCACAAAAGAATAACCTTAAAAACCCCGCAGTGAATGCCAAATTCAAATCGGCTCCTAAAAAGCATATTCAATTACAAATATCATACCATATTTGTTCTTAACGCCACAAGAATTTTGCTTAATTTTTCAATTTTATTTTTTTTATTTTTCTGGGGTCTGGGGGGATGGTGCATGGTGCATGACGCTCAGGTGTATGGCGCCTGTGATGGCCACCCATGATTGCTAGATTTCTGGAAATCATTTATAATGGCTATTGTGGACTGAACCCGCTTTGGGATGGGATCGAGCAGGGGAAATATAATTATGCTGGATCATAAAGCTGAAAGATATCAAAGGAGAGAAGGGTATGGGAGAACAGGGGCCGGAGCTGGAATTTGCCTATGTGGATGTGGAACGACAGGTGCGCCAGGGTTTTCCGGAGGTGGTATTTTGCCAGGGAAAGACCCAGGAACAGGTGGTCTCTATCCTGGAGGTTCTGCTGCGAAAATGCCAAGGCAATATCCTGGCAACTCGAGTGGATCCGGCTCTGTATGCTTATGTAGCCGAACATCTGAAGAGCACGGAAGACGAGGTGATGTGTACTCCAACGGGCAGGCCGGAGGATGCCTTAAACTACAGATCAGAAGATACCCTGGAATACAATTCTCTGGGGCGGACTCTTGTCTGGCGCCGGGGGTCTCAAGCGGAAAAGGGGCGCATACTTATTGTGACAGCAGGGACTTCCGATATTCCGGTGGCGGAGGAAGCGGCTGTGACAGCATCGGTGATGGGCAATCGAGTGGAGCGTTTGTATGATATAGGTGTAGCGGGACTGCATCGTATGTTCGCCCATATGGAGGTGATTCGGCAAGCTCGAGTAGTGGTGGTGGCGGCGGGGATGGATGGCGCGCTGCCCAGCGTGCTGGGCGGTCTTGTTGACAAGCCGGTTATTGCGGTGCCGACCAGTGTGGGGTATGGGGCCAACTTTGGCGGACTGGCGCCTCTGCTGACTATGCTGAATTCCTGTGCGGCAGGAGTGGGGGTGGTCAATATTGATAATGGCTTTGGGGCTGGTCGCTTGGCCTCGCTGATTAACCAGATGGAGGCAGAGATTTAGCAGCTTATTATTATATCAGACACAGAACTCAGGAGAAAGGTATGAAAAGGTTATGATTTTGGTTATAGGCATGGGACCGGAGCAGGCGCAGTGGATGACGGAGTACACGCATCATGTGATTGCTTCCTGTGATATTCTCATTGGGAGCCAACGCATGAAGAACTTGTGCCGGGAGGAGTCCAAAGGGAAACAATTCTTTCTCTCCGGCAGCTCTTTACAAACGATAGAGTTGTTAAAAACCCATCATACATCCGAGAGGCGCGTAGGGGTTCTGGCGGCGGGGGATCCAGGGTTTTACGGGGTTCTGCCGCATATCAAGGAGGTTTTTCCTCCGGAGGATGTTGAGCTGCACCCTGGTATAAGTTCTGTCCAGTTGTTGTTTGCCAAAGTGGGTATTTCCTGGCATGATGCGTCTTTTGTTGATCTTGAGGACAGGGATGTGGCGGTTCTGCCACGGGCTATTTTGAGGCCGTTGGTGGTGCTCACCCGAGAGACCACGACACGGGAGGTGGCGCGGATTTTTCTGGAGAGGTCCCAGAACCCGACGATTTCTGTGGGGAAAAATCTGGGGCAGCCTGATGAGTTTTTTCAAACGTTCTCGGCGGTGGCCCTGGCGAACTATAGTGAGGTTCTGAACGATGTGATGCTGCTGATCCATGCAGGCCAGTATCAGCCTCTCGGATACAATGGGGTGCTGCGCATTGGCATTCCGGATCGGGAGTTTGTGCGGGGTGACGCGCCGATGACTAAAGCGGAGATTCGGGTTCAGGTGCTGGCGAAGGCGCAGATATCGCTGTATGACTCTATTCTGGATGTGGGTTCGGGCACGGGGAGCATCAGTATAGAGGCGGCGGCGATTGCGAAGGAAGGGATGGTTTTTGCCATCGAAAACAATCGGGAGGCTCAACAGCTGATCCGGGCGAATATGCGAAAGTTTGCTGTGGCTAATTTGAAGTTGGTGTCCGGGACCGCTCCGGAAGTTTTTTCCAAAATCCCTCCTGTCAATATATGTATTATCAACGGAACTCGGGGAAGATTAAAAGAGGTGTTGACGGAAGCCCCGCTGGTTCCGGGGGGACGTATTGTGATGAGGGCGGTCAGTGTGGAGAAGGTGACGGGCGCCCTAGCGCTTTTGAAAGCGCTGCGTTTTGAGGAGATTGAGATTGTGTCTCTGCAAGCGGTACGTTGGCCGGAGGTGGATTCTTTCCATGTTGCCCAAGCGATCAATCCGGTGTTTATCATTTCGGCGCGAAAGCGGCACTATGATGACCAGGAATAAAAAATATTAAGGAGGAAGAAAATTATGGCGAGGATTGCGATTAACGGGTTTGGCAGGATTGGGCGGCTGACGCTGCGGGCCGCACTGGAGTCGAAGGAGCCTTTGGAGATTGTGGCAGTCAATGATTTGGGCAAACCGGATCTGCTGGCCCATCTGTTCAAGTACGACTCCATTCACGGCAACTTGCCTTATGAGGTGGAGCTGCAGGGGGATACTATGAAAGTTCTGGGCCGGAGCATTAAACTTCTGGCTGAACGGGATCCGGAAAAGCTGCCTTGGAAGGATTTGAATGTGGATGTGGTGGTGGAATCTACCGGGCGTTTTGTGGCGAAGGCGGACGCGAGCAAACACTTGGCAGCGGGAGCGAAAAAGGTGATTATTTCTGCCCCGGGCAAGGATGAGGATATCACTGTCGTCATGGGGGTCAATGAGGCGATGTATGATCCCAAGGCGCATCATGTTATTTCCAACGCGTCGTGTACTACGAATTGTCTGGCGCCTGTGGCCAAGGTGATCATGGAGGAGTTTGGGATTGAGCAGGGCATGATGACAACCTGTCACTCTGTGACCAATGACCAAAGGATTCTGGATTTGGAACATAGCGACTGGCGCCGGGCCCGGGCGGCTTTTCAATCGATGATTCCCACCACTACGGGGGCGGCGAAAGCGGTGTCCTTGGTTATTCCTGAACTGAAGGGAAAAATGCATGGTATGGCGATTCGGGTGCCGACTTCTAATGTGTCGGTGGTAGACTTGGTGGTGATGCTGAGTCGTCCGGCGACCAAAGAGGAGGTCAACGCTAAGCTGAAAGCTGCGGCGGAAGGGCCTTTGCAAGGGATCCTGGCTTTCTGTGAGCTGCCGTTGGTGTCTCAAGATTTCAATGGGGATGATCACAGCTCAACGGTGGATGCCTTATCAACCATGATGATAGGGGATAGAATGCTGAAGGTGCTGTCTTGGTATGATAACGAATGGGGATACTCTAACCGCGTTGTGGATCTGATGGGATATATTGTTAACAAGGGGTTTTAAACTCATTTAAACTCACAAGGGAGTGTGACCAAAAAGAGGGAACCTCGAAAACCCTGCCAAGAGATTATCGGGTAAGCTGAATCCTTGATTAGAAGTGGGCTTTTCAAGGAATCAGCACTCCGTAATAGGGGTTTTCGAGGTTCCACTGCTATCCCACTATACAACAGGAGGGCGGCACTGTGAGACGAACTAAAATCATTTGTACTTTGGGACCTGCGACACAATCTCCGGAGGCGATACGGCAGCTGATTGAGGCGGGCATGAATGTGGCCCGGCTCAATTTTTCCCATGGGACTTATGAAGAGCACAAAATGATGATTGATACGGTTAAAGAGCAGGCAATGCGGCTGGATTTGCCGGTAGGGATTTTGCTTGATACGAAGGGGCCGGAGATCCGGACGGGGGTAGTGCCGGAAGAGGGGGTCATGCTGGAAGAGGGGCAGGATTTTCTGCTGGATCGGGATGAGGCGGTGGGGTCAGCCCAAAGGGTTTCTATCACTTATGATAAATTGTGGCAGGAAGTGGCGGTGGGATCTCCCATTTTGCTGGATGACGGGCTGATTGAGTTGAAGGTGGTTGAAATCACAGCAGGCCAAATTGCGGCCCAGGTGGTTCACGGCGGCTTGCTCAAATCGCGCAAAGGGGTGAATGTTCCCGGCGGCGCGGTGCGTCTTCCTGCTTTGACGGAGAAAGATATTCAGGATATAGAATTTGGCCTGGACAATGATGTGGACTTTATCGCGGCGTCTTTTACCCGGAAGGCTTCCGATATTCTGGAGGTTCTCAAGATTGTGGAAAGGCGGCAGGCCCGGGTCAAAATTATTGCTAAGATCGAAAATCGTGAAGGGGTGGAGAATGTTGACTCCATCCTCAATGTGGCGGATGGGATTATGGTGGCCCGGGGGGACTTGGGTGTGGAGATTCCTGTGGAGGAGGTTCCTATTCATCAGAAAGATATTATCCGTCAGTGCAACCAGATGGGGAAAACGGTTATTGTGGCGACGCAAATGCTGGATTCTATGATGCGGCAGCCTCAGCCAACGCGGGCTGAGGCCAGTGATGTGGCTAATGCGATTTTGGACGGCGCTGATGCGATTATGTTGTCCGGCGAAACGGCGTCAGGCAAGTTTCCAAGAGAGGCTTTGGAGATGATGGATCGTTTGGCGAGGCGGTCGGAGGAGATTTTTTTTCAGAGGAGGAGAACTGTCAAAGAGGTAGAGTCTATCTCCGATGCCATCGCCCATGCCAGCGCGACGATTGCCCAGGATCTGAATGCGGCGGCCATTGTTACGCCGACTCAGATGGGATTGACGCCGGGTTTTATTGCGATGCACCGGCCGAAAGCCATCAATATTGCGACAACGCCTTTTGCCAAAACGGCGCGTATGCTGGCGCTGACCTGGGGGGTTCATCCTGTCCTTGTGCCTGATGTGGAGGGGACGGATGAACTGCTGTCGGTTTCTGTGACCTATGCCCAAAAAAGCGGTCTGATCAGAACCGGGGATATTGTTGTGCTGACCGCCGGTGTGCCTGTCGGGCAAACAGGGAATACAAACCTGATTAAGGTTCAGGTGGTGGGAAAGGTTCTGGCTTTGGGTATGGGTGTGGGACGATCTGTGCTGTGCGGAACGGCCAGTTTGGGCGCGGATCCCGATTCCTTCGAAAAGGGACATATTTATGTGGCCACGTCCACGGATGTTGAGAACATACCTGTCATCGCCAAGGCGGGGGCTCTGGTGGTGGAGGAAGGCGGGCTGACGTCTCACGCGGCTCTTGCGGCTCTGGAGTACAGAATTCCGGCCGTGGTCGCGGCTCAAGGGGCGTTGAGCCAGATTCAGGAGGGGCAGTTTATTACTGTGGATGCCATTACCGGGGTAATTTATGAGGGAGTTGTGGCCATGTTGTAAAAGATAGGGTCCAATTGAGAAAAAAAACTAATAAAAATATTTTTAACAAGCAGGAGAGTTCAGGGTTTTAGAGAATTTATTCTGGGATATTTAATGGACACCTTAAAATTTACGGTGATGACTTGATTGTTACCGCGGGTTTTGGTATGATCAACTGAATGGAAATTGACATCCGGAGTTTCTAACAGTTGGGGTGTGTCGCGAATAACATATTATGGTACTGAGATTAGAGAGTCTAGTACAGAATCTAGGTCAGTATGTATATCATTGAGGAGGTCAAAATGGGGTTCAAATTGGAGATGGAGGAAAAAAATAGGGTGACTTTGCAGATTTCCGTTGACGAGGAAAAATATGAAAGATCTATACAATCGACGCTGAAGAAGCTGGGGAGACAAGTCAACATCCCTGGGTTTCGCAAAGGGAAAGCTCCTCGTCATATGGTGGAAAGGCATGTGGGAAAAGACTATATTTTGGATGAAGCCGCCCAGCCTTTAATTGCTCCGGCCTACTTTGCGACCTTGAGTGAAGCGGAGTTGGATCCGATTGCGCCTCCGGAAGTGGATTTTGTCCAGGTGGAGGAAGGACAGGAACTCATTTTTACAGCGAAAATACAACTTCCCCCTGATGTGGAGCTTGGGGCCTATCTGGATCTTGCCATTGATCAAGATATTCCGGACACCACAGAGGAACAGGTGGAGGAAGAACTAAAACGCCGGCAAGAATCCTACGCCAGAATGGTGGTTCTTGAGCAAGATATTCCCGCCGAAGATGGGGATACTGTTAATATTGATTTTGTGGGATATAAGGATGGAATTGCTTTTACCGGTGGTACAGGAGAGGATGTTAATCTGGTTCTGGGGTCAGGAACATTTATTCCGGGGTTTGAGGAACAGCTTATCGGGGCCGCAACTGGGGAGTCTGTTCAGGTGAATGTGACTTTTCCTGAAGAGTATCATCAGGAGGATCTTAGGGATCAGCCGGTGGTGTTTGAAGTTACTGTGAATAGCATTAAGCGGAAAGAACTGGTTCCTCTCGATGATGAGTTTGCTAAAGACGTCAGCGAATTTGATACCTTGGAGGAATACCGGCAGGACATTAAGAAGAACCTGGCAGAAGACCTGCTCAAGCGGTTGAACCAAGAGCGCAGGGCTGAAGTGATCAAAATAGCTGTTGAAAACGCTCAGGTGGATATTCCGCTTGTGATGGTTGAGAGCCGGTATCAGATGATGGTAGAGGATATGAAAGCAAGTTTAAGCCAGCAAGGTATGACTTTAGGCCAATATTGTCAATACTTTGGGATGGAGCCTGAAACCTTCATGAACGGATTCAAGAGTGAAGCTGAAAAGGCTGTGAAGAGCGATCTTGTCCTGGATGCGATTGCTGAGGCAGAGGATATTGCGTGGCCCGAGGATGATTTTATGGAACAGATGAAGAAGGTCGCTGAGGCCCGTCAATGTTCTGTAGAAGAGGTGGTTCAAAGGTTTCGGGATCATGGAGAACTGTTGGGACTGAAGAAGTCTATAAGAAGGGAAAGTGTGGTAAAATTCTTGATTTCCAAGAACTTACCTGACCTCCTTGATTATGAGAAATCCGATGATCATGAGAAATCCGATTCCACTGAAGATTCTGAACAAGAGTAACGAGTGACCCATGTGCCTTGCCCTATATTGAAAACTCCGAGAGGTGACGGTATGCCAAAATATCAGGATGATAAAACTCAACTGAAATGTTCATTCTGTGGAAAAAACCAAGATGAGGTGAAAAAGCTTGTTGCGGGGCCGGGCGTGTATATCTGTGATGAATGCATAGAGCTCTGTAACGAGATTATTGAAGAGGAGATTCATGACAGTGCGGCGGCGGACTTTTTGGATATCCCCAAGCCGCGGCAAAT
The DNA here is from genome assembly GCA_009782825.1 of Peptococcaceae bacterium. GTDB lineage: Bacteria > Bacillota > Desulfitobacteriia > Desulfitobacteriales > Syntrophobotulaceae > WRJI01. The sequence goes on along the minus strand of WRII01000004.1, from coordinate 48,071 downwards.
TCATGAGATTCTTGACCAGTATGTGGTGGGTCAGGAAGAGGCGAAAAAGGCTTTGTCAGTGGCTGTGTACAACCACTATAAAAGAATTGGTTCCGGGATGAAAGTGGACGATGTGGAGCTGCAAAAATCCAATATTGTTTTGCTGGGGCCGACGGGGTCGGGAAAAACCTTGCTGGCTTCAACTTTGGCGAAAGTGTTGAATGTGCCGTTTGCTATCGCCGATGCGACATCCTTGACGGAAGCCGGTTATGTGGGCGAAGATGTGGAAAATATTCTGCTGAAGCTGATTCAGGCGGCTGATTATGATGTGGAGCGTGCGGAACGGGGGATTATCTATATTGATGAGATTGATAAAATCGCGCGCAAATCTGAGAATCCGTCGATTACCCGGGATGTGTCCGGGGAAGGGGTGCAGCAGGCTCTGCTGAAGATTTTAGAGGGAACAGTGGCCAGTGTACCGCCCCAGGGGGGCCGCAAACATCCTCACCAGGAATTTATCCAGCTGGATACGACTAATGTGCTGTTTATTGTGGGGGGCGCTTTTGATGGGATCGATAAAATCATCCAAAATCGGACGGGACACAAGGTTATGGGTTTCGGCGCCCAGATTCAAAAGAAGAGCGAAACCAGCATTGGCGAAGTCTTGCGTCTGATTCTTCCGGTGGATCTCTTGAAGTTTGGCCTTATTCCTGAATTTGTGGGGCGGCTGCCTGTGATTGTGCCTCTGGACGCTTTGGATAACGCGGCCTTGGTACGTATTCTCATTGAACCTAAGAACGCTCTGATTAAACAGTATGAGAAACTGCTGGAGATGGATGGGGTTCATCTGGAATTTGAGGAAGGGGCCTTGAGAGCAATTGCTGATGAGGCGATACACCGCAATACAGGAGCCCGCGGGCTGCGGGCGATTCTGGAAGAGATTATGCTGGATGTGATGTACGATTTGCCGTCTCGGGATGATGTGAGCAAATGTGTGGTGACCCGTGAGGCTGTACTGCAAAGGACCCGGCCCCATTTGGTGACTGTGCCGGCGGGACGGTTGGGGAAGGAAGAGTCGGCGTAGGTTCAACGTATTCTGATTAAAATAGGATTTTCCCATTACCCTCTGCGTTGCCCAGCAGATAACCAAAAGGGAGCGCAGGAACGCGGAAAATCGGGACAATAGTTTCATGAGAGCTTACGCCATAATTGATGAGGTTTTGTATTCATAGATCGATTTTTGCCGGAGTTGACCTGTTTGTTGTCATTCCATCGCCGAGCTGCCCGGACATGTTACCTCCCCAAACCCAAAGGCTGCCGTCTTTTTTGATTGCCAATGAATGATAGTGCCCTGTCGAAACCTGTGCGACATCATCCATGATTTTCACCGGAGCTGCTTTGTCCACCGTCGTACCATCGCCAAGACGTCCATCCTCGCCATTTCCCCAAACCCAAAGGCTGCCGTCCTTTTTGACTGCCAATGTATGAGCAGCAACGTTTGCCGAAACCTGCGCGACATCATCCATGATTTTCACCGGAATTGCTTTGCCCACCATTGTACCGTCGCCGAGCTGTCCGCTGTGGTTAGCTCCCCAGGCCCAAAGAGTGCCATCTTTTTTGATTGCCAATGTATGATCAACACCTATCGAAACCTGCGCGACATCATCCATGATTTTCACTGGAGTTGATTTGTTCACTATCGTACCGTCGCCAAGTTGTCCGCTGGCGTTAGCTCCCCAGGCCCAAAGGCTGCCGTCATTTTTGACTGCCAATGTATGACCGGAACCTGCCGAAACCTGGGCAATATCATCCATGATTTTCACCGGAGTTGATTTGTCCGTCGTTGTGCCGTCGCCGAGTTGTCCGCCAATGTTCCATCCCCAGGCCCAAAGACTGCCGTCCTTTTTAATTGCCAGTGAGTGAAAGGATCCCGAAACCTGGACGACATCATCCATGATTTTCACTGGAGTTGATCTGTCTGTCTTCGTGCTATCACCGAGCTGTCCATACTGATTCCTGCCCCAGCCCCAAAGACTGCCGTCTTTTTTGATGGCAAATGTATGATCACCACCTGCCGAACCCCACATCACATCATCCATGATTTTCACTGGAGTTGATTTGTTCGTTTTCGTACTGTCGCCGAGCTGCCCGTACTGGTTCTCTCCCCAGGCCCAGAGGCTGTGATCGTGTTTGATCGCCATCGTATGGTTGAACCCTCCACCTACGCTAATAATGGTGAGATCATCATTTGAGAGGGTGGAGCTTTGCTCCTGTCCCTGCGGATCCCCCTGGTCTTCCGAAACGTTCAGATCTCCCGAATTATTCAAACTTCCCACCCACACAAAAAGGCCAATAATCACAGCTATGACCACTGCGCCACAAGAGCTGAGGAGGGCTATAAGCTTGGTTCTGTTTTTCTTCCTTGCGTTATGGCTAGGTATGGGGGAAGGTGCGGCCCGGGACGCCGTGTGTGCTGCCGATGGTTGGGACGCCATATGTGCTGCCGATGGTTTTGTCAGGGTATGGGACGCCATGTATGTTGCGGATAGTTCCGGCAAGGGCTGGGACGGGGTCTCCGTTGCTGCCAGGATCGGGGGATTTTCTGCAAGTATGGTCTGTGGCGTCATGACCTCATAAGCCTGACTCTTGGCCACAGCTTCCAGAGCCTCGCGCATTTTGGTGGGGCTGGCAAACCGCTTATGACGGTCAAATGCGCAGGCTTTCCGCACAATGCGATTGAGCTCTGGTGTTATGTTCTTTAGAGTGGGGATAGGGGCACCACGCAGACGTTTCTGCAGCGCGTCATCCCGATCGTTGGGCATGATGAGCTGAGGAAAGTTTGGCAGGAATGGGGCTCGGTTCTGGTTGAGCAGGCGGTACATGACGATGCCCAGGGAATAGGTATCTATGTTGGAGCCGTACGGTTCTCCCCGGAATACTTCCGGCGCCATGTAGGTGTATGTGCCTTTTTTAGAAAGCCCGGACGAGGTGCGCTCCAGATGCCGGGCTACCCCGAAGTCGCCCAGCTTGTATTCGTTGTAGGAGGAGATAAAGATGTTGTCTGGTTTGATGTCTCGGTGTATGGTGTTTCTCTGGGCGCACAGCTCTAAAGCCCGGCAAATGTGAATGCCTAACTTGATGACGTTGGCTGGGGTGGGGGGGGGTGCGTTCAATATGGTCGGTAAGGCTGGTGAGCAATTCCATGCGCATCAGAATATCCCAGCCGATGCCATCGGCTTTGGGGATAACTTGGTGGTCTTCCAAGGTGACTATGTTGCTGTTGCCTTTGAGCTGCCCCATCAAATCGATTTCTGTGATGATGTCTGTGACGAAGGCGTAGAGAAACTTTTCTATGGAGTCTTGATCCAGTCCTTCACTTTTTATCTGCCGCAGCTCGGCGTCGTTATTGGGAACGGAGATGATTTTCACAGCTGAATAGTAGGTCTTGCCAAACTGTTCCTGGCGGACTTTATAAACTTTGCCGAACCCTCCTTCTCCCAGCAGGGAGTCTATGTACCATGTGCCCCATAGGGGTTCGTAGTGTTTGATGTCGCTCATGGTTATCTCCTTACGAAACCTGTGCCTGCATGACACCGTCCATGAATTTGATTAATGTATTTTTTAAAGAAATTGTAGCATTTTGACACTCTTCACGCAACAAAATATTGTTACCTGAGGCTTATTGCCTCATCTGAATCCTGAATTAATGTAATAGAACCCTAAAAAGGGCAAAAGGTTATTTAAGAAAAGGATAGAATAACATAGAATAAATAAAGAATAAAAGAATGTGTGCTGCGAAGTTTGCCCTGAAATTTTTTGGGGAAGGAATACAGCCAGATCAGGAGGCAATCATATGGATACGAGAGTTTATAAAAAGACAAATGAACAGGTTTCCTTGCTGGGGTTTGGGTGTATGCGTTTTCCGGTGATCGATGGGAAGGCAGAGTGTATTGACAAGGAAAAAGCCCGGCAGATGCTGGACTATGCGCTGGCTCATGGGGTGACGTATTTTGATACGGCCTATCCTTATCATAGGAAAACCTCGGAGGCTTTTGTGGGGGAGGCTTTAGCGCCGTATCCGCGGGACAAGTATTTTTTGGCGACGAAAATGCCTTTGTTTTCCTTGGAGAAACGTAAGGATGTGGATCGGATTTTTCATGAGCAGCTGAGGAACTGCCGGACGGACTATTTTGATTTTTACCTGATGCATAGTATGAATGAGGAATTGCTGGCTGTCATGGAGAAGTTCAAGGTTTATGCTTATTTGAAGAAGAAGCAGGCCCAGGGAAAAATCCGTCATCTGGGGTTTTCTTTCCATGGGGGGACTGAACTTTTGGAGCGATTGGTGACCCGCTACGAGTTTGATTTTGGTCAGCTCCAGCTCAATTATATGGACTGGGAACTTCAGGATGCTGAGAGGCAGTATGAGATTTTGACGCAAAGGAATATTCCGGTGATTGTGATGGAGCCGGTCCGGGGTGGGGGATTAGCGTCTTTGTGTGAGAAATCCCGGGAGATTCTCCGGGCTGCGGAGGCAAAGGCCAGTGTGGCGTCCTGGGCGATGCGCTACTGTGCGTCATTACCCAATGTGTTGACGATTTTGAGTGGGATGACTACGATGGAGCAGCTGAAGGATAATATTGCGACGTTGAGTGGCTTTAAACCGTTGACTCAGGAGGAGCAGAATGTGATTCAGCTGGCGCTGGATGCTTTCAGGGCAGCGTGTCCCATACCGTGTACGGCGTGTGGGTATTGTATGGAGTGTCCGTCGGGAGTAGATATTCCGCGGGTTTTTGGCTTGCACAACGGGTGGCTCACTTCTGGCGACAAGATAGGATATTCTATTGGGTTAGAGCAGTTGGGTCCGGAGAAGATGGCTGATCGGTGTACGGACTGTGGTCACTGTGTTGATTTTTGTCCGCAGATGATTGATATTCCGGAGCGGATGGCGAAGATTACTGAAGAATTGCGGGATATGTGGGGATAGCTTAATGCTTCAATGACCAGTCGCTTCATAATGTAATGACTTCTCTTGTAATGACTTCTCTTGTAATGACTTTTATTGAGAAGAGTTTAAAACAAGTATATTATCAACCGCTAAACAGTAATACGTGTTACCAGATACCTCATAACTTTGGAACACCCCAACGATTTCAATTTGTGTTGTTTCCTCTGGGTAGTCATCCGGGTAAATATGCTCTCCGTTCCATACGAATTCGAAACCCTGTTGGCAGCAAGCGGCTGCGTCTTCTATAAGCACGTAATGGAAAAGCCGGCCGGTTTGATCATACTGAGATGACCCATAAAGGCCGCTCATTTTCACTGTTTTCCCTATATAATTATCAGGGTTATTGGTCATGTCAGCGGCTTCGGCATAAACCATTGTGCGGCTTAAGACTGTTAAATCCACATCGACACTTGCATCGGCGGCCGGTGCGGAACAGCCTAAGGTATATGAGAATAGGAGACACAGGATTCCTCCAAGCAATACATATTTTTTCATGGTGTCAGAACCTCCTCTTTAATAGACTGGTTGCGCTGAAAAGAGAAAAGACCACAATATCGACGACGACAATGGTAGAGCCTACCGGCGTCCCCGCTACAATAGAGATCAGGATGCCAAGAGCAGCGCAGAACACCGACACAATCACTGAACATAGGGTGACGGCCTGAAAGCTCTTGAAAATTCGCATGGCGGACAGAGCCGGAAATATCACTAACGCGGAGATCAGCAGCGCGCCGACCAAATTCATGGCCAGCACAATTACAACAGCAATGACAATGGCAAGGATCAGGTTATAGAGTTTGGCTCTGGTGCCGGTGGCTGTGGCAAAATCCTCGTCAAAGGTGACAGTGAAGATTTTGTTATAAAAAAACAGAAAGACACCTGTCACCAGCACCGAAAAAACAACGCACAACCACATTTCTGTCTCGGTTAACGTCAGAATGGAAGTGGATCCAAATAATGTGGAGCAAACGTCTCCTGAGAGATTCGAGGACTTGGAAAAAAGGTTCATGAGAAGATAGCCGATTGCGAGGGATCCTACTGAAATCATGGCGAGAGCCGCATCGCCCTTGATTTTTGTGTTCTGCCCTGTACGCAGCAGCAGGACAGCAGCAAAAATCGTTATGGGCAAAACCAAGAAGAAGTTGTGTGGCAGGACGTCTTGGCTTGCCTGGAAGTATTGCTTGCCAACGACATTCACTGCTACAGCAATTGCCATAGCGCCAAAGGCAACGTGGGAAAGGCCGTCTCCGATGAAAGAAAGGCGCTTCAATACCAGAGTTACACCCAAAAGAGAGGAACAGAGCGCTATCAGAACGCCGGCAATCATAGCATACAGCACGAACGGATATTGAAAATAAGAAGCGAGTTTATCTATAATCTCGATCATGTCTGCTCCCCTTCTAATCCGGTGTATATAAGACCTGTTTCACTGATTACATAATCCTCTGTTTTTCCAAAAAACAATGAAGATTGTGTTCCCAGATGCAGGATGTGGGAAGCGTATTTTAAGGAAACGGCGATATCATGAGAAATCATAATCATGGTCATGCCACTGTCATTCAATTTTTTTATGAGAGTATACAGCTCATCTGTCGCCTTGGGGTCAAGCCCGGCTGCCGGCTCATCTAGGAGCAGAATTTTTTGGGCGGCGCACAGAGCTCTTGCCAAAAGCGTCCTTTGCTGCTGCCCGCCGGAGAGTTCTCGATAACAGCGGTGGGCGAGATTCTTAACACCAAGTTTTTCCATGTTTTCGTCTGCCATTCGCTTTTCTTTTCTATTATAAAAGGGACGCAACCCGCAGCGGTTCAGACAACCGGAGCGGACAACCTCTTTTACAGACGCGGGAAAATCCTTTTGCACAATGGTCTGCTGGGGCAGATAACCGATCTCGTTTGGAGTCAAACCGTCTCCCATCACAATCTGCCCGGACATCGGCATCTTCAGGCGCAGCAGGGTTTTCATCAATGTACTTTTGCCTGATCCGTTTTCCCCAACAATACAGAGATAATCTCCGGTATTTACGGTAAAGGAAAAACCGGAAATTACCACTTTGCCTTCATAGCCAAGGGTCAAATTCTGACAGGATAACTGCGGCATAAGGCGCCTCCTCCTTTAGTTTTGTCCATCCATACTGCCATTGGCGAATGCCGGTGATATCCCGGTATGATAACCTGGCGGTCTGTGTCTCCATAGGTGACTTTTTACTTCAGAGCTTCTTTGAGCACGTTCAAGTTGGATTCCATGATGGTATGATAAGTTGTTCCGTTCCTCACATCTCCTAGTGTAACCGACTGCATGGAATTCAGTACGAGAATCTGTTGGTTTTTATTCTGTGTACTATTGAGGATGGTTCGAGCAATGGACTGATCTGAACTTTCGGTGACCATAATGGTGTTCAGGTTTAATTCATCCACTTTCTTCGCCAAACCTATAACAGTATCAAAACTAGCTTCTGTTTCAGCAGAGCATCCAGGAAAAGCGGCGTAGGGAGTCAGCCCATAGTCATCTGTCAGGTAGCGGAACGGAAACCGGTCGCCGAACAATAAGGTTTTAACAGGAGACGCTTCTATGACCGTATTATATTCTGCGTCCAAATCTGACAACTTCATGGTATATGCGTCCGCATTGTTCTTATATTCTCCGGCATGATCAGGATCTAATGATGAAAGTGCGCCGGCAATGACAGAACAAAATGTCTTGGCATTTTTCAAGGAGAGCCATACATGTTCATCATATTCGGTTTCCTTCTTAGCCTCATCCTTAGCCTCATCTTCATGTTCTTCCTCTTGCATTCCTTCGAGGGGTTCCTCTGTTTTCGCCGTATTTCCAAGTGTATCCAAGAAATTGATAACAACCCTACTTGTGTTAGAGGGCTCTTTTAACATGGTTTCCACCCATTGATCGGATTCGCCGCCTACATAAATGAACAAATCGCAGGTAGAGATTTTCACAATGTCTTCTACCGAGGGCTGATAGCTGTGCAGATCAACTCTATTGTTCAGGAGAAGGGTCAGATCCATATCATCTGCCTGATCTCCAAGGATTTGCCGCACCCAATCGTATGGCGGGAAAATCGTACACACGATGCTGATTTTCTTGTCTTGTACCTTGTCTGCTTTGTCACCTTGATGACAGCCGGACAGAGCTGTTAACAGCAATAAAACGACCAAAATAATTGAGGCGAACCTTTTCATGGTATAAAACCTCCGTTAGCTTTTGCGTTTGGGCATGAAATTTCAAAGGTAGACAATGATTGTCCAAAAATAATTATATACTTTATTGTTGGGCTCGGCAATACATCGCGATGCTGCTCTATAATTAATAACTCCAAGCGTCATGCTCATGGTATGCCCCATGCCTATGGTATAAATTAAGTTGGACATTATCCCTATTGACAACAGACTGTGATCTCCCTTAGAATTTCAGTAACAGCAGTAAAGCGTCGGAGGCAAAATGAGCAAGGTAAACCGCAATTTCAAGGCAGGTGTCTTTACGCACTTGTTTGGAGAACCCGAGAAAGAACTGGAACTGTACAACGCATTTTCTTCAGTACAGTTTCCACCGGATACACCCGTGGTAGACCTGACGCTCGCCGATGCCCTGTATATGGATAGGGTCAACGACCTTTCCTTTAGCATCGGAAATAAGCTGGTCGTCTTCTTTGAGCATCAGTCAACCCCGAATGAGAACATGCCCCTGCGCGATCTTATTTACTGTGGCAGGATCTATGAAAAACTCATTGACAATGCGGTGATGTATTCCGAAAAGCGCGTCATGATACCAGAACCTGAATTCTACGTGTTGTATAACGGTGTGAAGCCCTTCCCAGAAAAAACCGTCTATCGCCTGTCAGATTCATATAACCGGCGCAACAACAACGAGACAGCCCTAGACTTAACCGTAACCGTCTATAACGTCAACACAGGACACAACGAAGACATTGTCAGGCGCAGCGAAAGCTTGTACGGATACATTCTCCTTGTCGCCAAAGCACGGGAATACGAACAGAATGGGTTGGAACGGGCCAAAGCCGTAGAGAGAGCCATAAAAGAGTGCATAGAACAGGACATATTGACAGAATATCTAAGAAATAATGGTTCGGAGGTGTCAAATATGTTATTACAAGAGTGGAAGATAGAAGACGCCAAAGCCGTATGGCAAAAAGAGGCTGAGGAGCGCGGGGAAGAACGCGGGGAAAAACGCGGGGAAGAACGCGGGGAAAAACGCGGGGAAAAACGCGGGGAAAAGCGTGGGGAAGAACGATCTGACCGCAAGTGGCAATCGGTGATCCTGCAAAAGGATGCTGAAATCGCAAAACTGAGAGCACAGTTGGATCAAAAGTAAGGTCAGGATATTCATCACATTCTCCGCGCATTCGAGGGAGATCATGCCATTGTTTTTGCTATCGGCCTCTCCAGCGCCTGTTCGGCTTCTTTCATGGTGTGTAACCGTTCGTCCGCCGAGCCTAACGGGCGGTCGTCTCCGGCGACGCAGAGCACGATGGGGATGGCCGCGTGTTCGGCTTCGTCGAAGGGTTCCAGGGCTTCATCGATGGCAAACCATGCCCACTGGGCGAGCCGCGCCGAGCCCCACAGGCGGGCTTCGTCCATTAAGGCGGCGGCCAGGATGGGTTCGCCGGTTCTGTCTTTGAAGTCGCTTTCAGAAAAGTTGTCCAGGCTCGCCCGCAACGCGCAGGAGGCCGCCGGGGCGTTGTAGCCGACGGCGCAGCAAATGCCGGAGTAGATGGTTTTGCTGCCGTCAACGTTTTCCGACATAAGCGCGCTTTGTCTTGATCACCGAAATCACATAGAAAGCAACAATGAGTGCCGCCAGATAGACGAGGGCGGGGAGAAAGGCGGAGAGAGACAGGTGCTGTTCCAACCCGTTGGCCACTGTCAAAAGGGCCTTCTGAGGGAGGACTTGGATGATGAGGCTCAACGCGTGATTTCCCTGATCAAAGGCGAAGAAGCCCCCGGCCAGTATGGATGTGAGGATGATGATGGTATTGCCAGTCATTTTCGCTGAATCGTTTTTGTCGGAGAGCAGGGAAAAGAGCAGCAGGCAAAAGACTGAGGAAAACGCGCACAGGAGCGCGACCAATCCAATGAGCTGCAGGAAGCTGAACCCAATATCCACGCTACTGATGAACGTGACCAGTGAGAGAATAATCATTGTCGGGAAGAACAGGAAGCAAAAATTAAACAGGCTGTGGGCGAACAAGTAAGTGCTGATTTTGAGGGGCGCCGCCGCCACGCGCCTGATTTGCCCATATGATTTGTCGTCCGCATACATACTCATACACGTCGATCCCATGAGCAGCAGAAATGTCATCAGAAAGCCCAGCACATTGGTTCCGGTTCCCCGGCCGCTGAATAGAATTTCCGTATTTTGTTGACCTTCCAAAGCGCCCAGCAGTTTCGCCGTTGTATCTTCGCTTTTGATGGAATCCACTGTGTGGCTCCCATCGGCATGCAGAGTCAGGATGGCGTCATATTTACCGGACACCAGATCGGTACGCAGCGGTGTTGTGTCCATCAAGGTTACTTTTACCGAATCGGGGTTAACTGTGTTTTGATAGAGGCTAAATGCGGCAGATGATTCCGAAACAACGGCGACATCCCATGTTTGCTTAATCCCGGTACTCGCGAAGATGGCCGCTGCGACGGCTGCAGCAATAAAAATGATGAGCAGGATAATTGTGTGTATGGCAAGACGCCGCAGGTTATTTTTCAATACCGCTCTCATAAGTAATCCTCCCGGTTGAACAGTTTTGTGGTCAGCGCTATGCACAGTCCGGCAAGCGCCAGCATTCCGGCACATACGAGGCCAAGCAGAATGAGCCTGTTGTCATAGACCGCTTGGAATGCGGCTGTGCTGATCCATGTGACGGGGGATATGTTGCTGATGACTTCCACAATACGGCCCAATCCCTTCATCGGGAAAAAAGCGCCGCCCAGCAAACACAGCAGGCTCACTGCTGTGGACAGGATCATGTTGACGGTTTCTTCTTTTTTGAGAATACAGCAGAGCATGACGCTAAAACATACGGCAAAGAAATAGACTGCCAGCAAAAGAAGCCAGAGAAAGATGGCGTTTCCTCCGCCAAAGTTGACGCCGGTTATGAAGAATATCGCGCTCGCCGCAAGGGTGTGGCATAGGGTTCCAAAGAGAAGGGACGCGATGATTTTCGGAAGGAAGATAAAGGAATTGGGGATAGGGGCATTGCACAGCCGCATGTTGGCTTTCATGATGCGCCCTTCCATGAAGCTGTTGGCGGCGATGGTGGAGTTGTTCAAGGCTCCGAATATCAACATGGTGATGGCGTAGTAGTTGTAGGATGTTACGCCGGTTCCAGAGGGAGTGTTGGTTCCGTAGGCGCCTTGGGTGATGAAGCCCATGATAAGAGCCAGCAGCAGTGGAAGACCCATGGCGCCAATCCACCACATGGGATTGGTGTAGAGGTTTTTGAGATCGGTTTTCAGGATTTGGCGAAATTCGTACATGATTTTCATTCCTCCTTACAGTCTATTCCCTTAATCCTGATTAATCCCGCAGGGTGCGTCCGGTCAAGCTGAGGAATACTGTTTCCAGGCTGGTTGTCTGTGTGGTGATGCTGTTGATTTTCTTTCCATTTTCAATGAGTATGCTGATAATACGGTCGAGGTTTTCGATATCAGGGATAGTCGTGATTTCGAGCTTGCCATGGTTTGTCACGTGTTTCACGCCCACAATGCTGTGCAGAAGATCGGTGTTGAATGTGTCCAGATCATCTGCCTCGATGGTTGTCACTTTTTCCGCTTCAAGGTTCTTCTTCAAGTCTTCCTTTGTGCCGGTGGCGATGATTTTACCATGATCCATGATAATGATCCGGGTGGAGATTTCCTCGACTTCTTCCATATAGTGCGTGGTATAAATGAGGGTCATGCCCTCATCCCGCAGGCGCTGGATGGACGCGAGGATATGGCTGCGGGATTGCGGGTCAATGCCGACAGTGGGTTCGTCCATGACAAGCAGTTCGGGCCTGTGAGCGATGGCGCAGGCGATATTCAGCCGCCGCTTCATGCCGCCTGAGAAGGTCTTGGCTTTGTCCTTGGCCCGGTCCAGCAGGCCGACGAATTCCAGTGCAAAGTGGCAGCCGGTTTTGAGTTCCGCGCCTTTGAGCCCATAAAGGGAAGCAAAGAACTCTACGTTATTTTGCGCGCTCAAGTCTTCGTAGATAGCCAGATCCTGCGGCACGATGCCCAGATTTCGTTTGTAGACGTTCAGGTTCGCGTGGATGTCCTGTCCGCCGATGAGCTCCGAACGGATGGCGCCGCCGCCACAGCTCAGCGAGCCAGTCAGCATATTGATGGTGGTACTTTTCCCGGCTCCGTTCGGCCCTAGAATACAAAGGATTTCTCCTTTGTGGACATCGAAGCTGATACCATCCACGGCCTTGCGGTCTTTGTAATTTTTCTGCAAGTCAACAATGGTAACGACTTCGTTCATATGAATTCCCCCTCGTGTGTTTTTCAGGAGTGCGCCTAATTAATCATATTATAGATCTTATCCAAGCAAAAAGGTATCATCCGAAAGTATGATTGCAAAGAGCCTCTAAACATGCGAAAATAGGTTTGTTAAATTCTAGAAAGGATTGGCCTTTACCGGTGTGGAGTCAATGAAGCAAGACATTCCTGATCTTCAATATTTGAAGGGGGTCGGACCTTATCGGCTCAAACTTCTGCGATCTCTGGGTATCACCAGTATGGAGCAGTTGCTGTGCCATTTTCCCCGGCGCTATGAGCGGGTGATGACGAGGCGCATTGAAGATGTGCAGGACGGGGAATTGGCCACTGTGGTGGGAACGGTTGCCGGTTCTCATGTGAGCCAAGGGCGTGTCAAAGTTGTCAGGCTTCTGATTGAAGAGGAAGATGAGGGACAAGGGGAAGAAAGACGGCAGGGAAGACAGATTCATGGCGTCTGGTTTAATCAGATCCGTATTCCTAAATCTTTTCCTTCGGGGACGCCTGTAGCTGTTACGGGGAAGATCCGGCTGGAGGATATATCAACAGGCCGGAGGGTACCGGCTGTGGCACAGTGGAAAGATACTGGCTCGCCAGGTCAATGGAATGACAAAGTGCCTGAAATTCTCGTGACGAACATAGAGAAAAGGCCACTTACATCTCAGCGGGCTGAGAGTGCTCAACAAGGGGATAGTGCGGGTTCCCTTGTTCCGGTTTATCCGGAGACCGCTGGTCTCAATTCCAAGGCTCTGCGAACCATCATGAGTCACGGCTTGGCCTATAGCGAATCCTTGTTCCCGGAAATCTTGCCAGAGGGGGAGGAGTTGCGGAGTGTGCCCAGGGCTGAAGCCTACCGCCAGATGCACAGGCCGGACAATGAAGAGAGCTTGCACTCCGCGCGCAGGCGGCTTATTTGTGAAGAGGTGCTGATGTTGCAGCTGGCTTTTGCATGTATGCGTTCTCAGCCTAAAGCGGAGACGGCTTCTGCTCTCGAAGGAGAGACAGAGGAACTGATGGCTTTTGCGAGGGAGCTGCCTTTTGCTCTGACTGAGGCTCAGGGAAGAGCCCTCAAAGAGATCTCGGCTGATCTTAAGCAACGATCTCCTATGCGGCGGCTTCTGCAGGGGGATGTGGGATCAGGGAAGACGGTGGTGGCTATGATGGCTCTTTTGCAGGCTGTGACTTCAGGATATCAAGGGACGGTGATGGCGCCGACGGAGGTGTTGGCCCAGCAGCATTTTCAAACTTTGGACACATTTTTTACGCCTCGGGGGATTCGTGTGTGTCTGTTGACGGGCAGTCAGACGCAGAAAGAACGCCGGCACGCGTTGGAGGACATTCGCTCTGGGACTATACAGGTCGTAGTGGGAACCAGCGCCCTGATTCAGGAGGGTGTTCGTTTTGCGTCTTTGGGGCTGGTGGTGGCTGATGAGCAGCACCGTTTTGGTGTCAGGCAGCGTACTCTGTTGCAGGACAAAGGAGAGAATCCCCATGTTCTGGTAATGACGGCGACGCCGATTCCCAGGACGCTGGCCTTGACTGTGTATGGCGATTTGCAGCTGTCTGTTCTGGATGAGATGCCGGCCGGCCGCCAAAAAATAGTCACGCGCCTGGTGCAGGGAGTTGGGCGGCAGATGTGTGAGTTTATGGAGCAGCACATGAGTCAGGGGCGTCAGATTTATGTGGTGTGTCCGTTGGTGGAAGAAACGGAGACCAGTGATTTTATGTCCGCAACCCGGCGCTATGAGCAGCTGTGCGAACGGTTTGCCAAGTACCGGGTTGTCTTGCTTCATGGGCGCATGAAGAGTCAGGAAAAAGAGAGCGTTATGCAGGGGTTTCGCCAGGGTGAGATTGATATGTTGGTGGCTACCACTGTCATTGAGGTGGGGGTGGATGTGCCGAACGCGACCATTATGGTGATTGAAAATGCTGAACGGTTTGGCTTGGCCCAGCTGCATCAGCTGCGGGGCCGTGTGGGGCGTGGGGCGGAACAGTCTTATTGCTTTCTTGTCAGCCGCCAGATGAATAATGCCCGCTTGCGGGTTCTTTGTGAAACGGAAGATGGGTTTAAGATTTCGGAGGAAGACCTCAAGCTCCGTGGTCCAGGTGAGGTGATGGGTCTGCGTCAGCATGGATTTCCTGAGGTGCGGCTTTTGGATTTGAGTCGGGACGGACAGTTGATTGAGCAGAGCCGTGCCATTCTTGTGCGCGCGCTGGCCGATCCGGTGGCTTATGGGAAGGTGTTTGCGGAAGTGGAGCGGGTGTATCCGTCGGCTGAGATAGGGATTCATTAGTGTCCCCTAGAAAATACAGATGTAATCGGTGGCTCATGCTTGAAGTTTCGCCAACAAATGTCATGGATTTTTCCCCGGTTATGATAGATACTAACTCTATCAAGAGATAAGGAGGTCAACCATGGCTAAGAAAAACCGTATGGAAGAGATCGAAAATCTCAAGTACGAGATAGCCCAGGAGACTGGCATTCCTCAAGATAAGCCTAAAAAGAAAAAGAAGGATTCCTAAAGAGGAAGGATTCCTAAGCTTGATCCGAGCGAATAGTAATAATTAGGATAAGCCCAGGGTCTGGGTTGGTTTTTCCATAGGAGTGACAGAGCATCTTGGCTCTCGGAAACTTAGGGGAACGCACTTTCTTGAGAGAGGGTGCGTTTTCTCGTTCGGGTAATCAATCCTCATAGAGATGTTCGACTGACTGTGCTGCTCATAACATTGTATTGCATTTGTGCATATTTTTTGGTAGAATTACTCTAACAACACCCCATGGAGGTAATTTTTATGGCCAAAACTTCAAGCATGTATATCCGCATCGACCCCGAAATTAAGACGGAAGTTGAAAAGATTTACAAACGTTATGGTATGAGTCTGACAGATGCGATTAATATCTTTATCTACCAGTCCCGTAATGTTGGTGGGCTTCCATTTGATCTACGTCCGGAAACCCGTGTAGATAGACTCATGCCGGAGATCAAGTCTTCCGCGATGGGTCTGCGGGGGAAATACAAGGACATACTTTCCACGGATATGTTTATGATTCAAAAACAGCGCGAAAAGGAGCTTGAAGAATGAAATCCTTGTATATCCTTGATGCTTGCTCATTGATCGCTTTTTTCAACGATGAGCATGGCGCGGGTGTTGTTTCTGATTGTTTGCAGGCTTCAGAAAAGGGACTGATTTCGCTCTTCATGCACAAAATTAACCTTTTAGAGGTTTATTACGGCTTTTATAGGGAGAGCGGGAAAGCCCTTGCCGATGAAATGATCGCCGATGTGCTAGCCAGTGATGTTCAAATTATCGAACACATCTCGGATGCTGTGTTTCTGGCAGCGGGCCGGTTAAAAGGCTCGTATCAAATCTCCCTTGGCGATGCCATTCTACTGGGGCAGGCATCCGTGAGCGGCACAGCTGTGCTAACTTGCGACCACCATGAGTTTGACCCTGTTGAGCAGGCTGAGGCTATTGTTTTTGAGTGGATACGCTGACTGTCTCGTATCTGGCTATACATTATAAAGAATAAGAAGCGGGTTCCGCCTGATTCAACCGATGCTCAACCTCAGGCCAGTTCATTAGCCCAAACCAGTTCTTCACATATTTCGCCCGTTCATTTTGATAGCTCAAATAATAGGCATGCTCCCAAACATCGCAAACTAAAAGGGGAATGACGCCCCATTGGGTCAGGTTCTGGTGTTTCTCCGCCTGCAGGATTTCCAGGGACCGGAAATAAGGGTTGTAGCCCAGCACACACCAGCCCGATCCTTCGACGGCGTTGGCCGCAGCTGAAAACTGTGCCCAAAAGTGAGAAATTCCGCCAAAATCACGCTCCAAGTAAGCTTGGGTCGCGGGGTGGGGCTGCCCGCCCGAGCCCGGCGGACTCATCGACGTCCAGTAAAGGCTGTGTAAAATATGTCCTGAACCGTTGAAAGCGACCTCTTTTTCCCAATGTTTAATGTACGTGTAATCACCGCTGTTTCGGGCTGTCTGCAAGGCGAGTTCGGCCTTATTAAGGTCTTCCACATATTTTTTGTGATGTTTATCGTGATGAATCCTCAGAGTTTTTTCATCAATAATATCCTCCAAGGCATTATACGCATATGGCAGCGGCGGCAGGACATGGCGCCCCGGAGTCACCGGCGGAATAGGATCTGTTGGCAGCCCATATTGCGATTGTGGTGTGTATTGCGATTGTGGTGTGTATTGTGATTGCAGTGTATAGTGTGATTGCGGCATATCATATTGTATTTGCGGCGTATGCTGTTCGCGGGTGTCATGGGATGAAGATGGATACATAATCATATCTCCTTTCTTATGGCGGCTTTGTAACACCGCTTTATAGCATATGAAAGCGTACACCACACTGTTATCGTTAGGCACTTGCTTCAAGCGAAGCGGGTAGCTGGCTTGCAAACACGCCCTACTAAAAGAGTTGCGCTATAAAATAGAGCTATCAAGCCTCGAGTTCCGTCTGTATACTGCTGAAGAAGCGTTCCGACTGGTTTTGATACTTGCTGATTACAAGAGCGACGCAGAAGATGGCCAAGGCAAAGGCGAGCTGCATCAGCATGGCTTGCCAGACCGGAGCCAAGACATCTCCGCCAAAAGATGTCAGGGTGCAGATATGCTCTAGCGCTGTACTGTACCAATAGGTTGGCGTGAATTTTGACACGGTTAGAATGCTCTCTCCCATCATATGCAGTGGGACAAAGACGCCGCCTAGAAAGCAGAGGCCAAGGGCCAGCAAATTGGCTGCCGCACTCTGGGAATTGGGACTGCGAATAAATAAGCTTGCCAGCGATGCGAGGGAGAGGGCTACCACGGTCACAATAAACGTGTTTAGCAAAATCAGCCCG
Organism: Peptococcaceae bacterium; assembly: GCA_009782825.1. GTDB lineage: Bacteria > Bacillota > Desulfitobacteriia > Desulfitobacteriales > Syntrophobotulaceae > WRJI01. The sequence goes on along the minus strand of WRII01000004.1, from coordinate 30,720 downwards.
ATGATCCGGCCATCAGTCCCAGACAGCTGGGATCCGTATAGGGCGAACCCGATTGTCATCAGTAACAGCCATGCGGCAATACTGACCACGGCGCCGCACAGTATCTGTTGTCCGCTGAAGGAACGGGGTTTGGTGGGGGCGCAGAGATTCCGCATTCTCAGGTCGGGACGCCGGAAAGCTGACGTGATATTGCTGATGCAGAGAATGATCAGCACGATAATGATATAGCACACTATTTGTGCATAGAGTTGAAACCCTTCGTTGACCGGCGCGCCGGCGCCAAAGTGTTTCTTTTCAACAGGCGCCTCTATGGACAAATCCTTTAATACTGATGAAATAATCGTTTCTTCGTCTATGTCCCCTGCCGCCTGATAGAGGCGCGCCAGATTCAAATATTGGGTTACCAATCTATCGGCATAATACCCTTTAGCCGATTCTGTTGTCAGAACCGTCTCTATTTTTAAAGGTTCGCCATCAAAAAAGGCGTCGTGAAAGCCTTGGGGCACAATAGCAATATAATCGGTGGCGTGATAAAAGCTGGCGTCTTGAAGTGCTTCTGTGCGATCATCGAGAACAACCTCATTGCCATGTTCACGCAGGTAAGAGGCCAATCCGGCCAACAGAGGGGTGTGGCCGTCACGGGTGATGAGTGTGAAAGCGGGCCTTGTGGCGGAAAAGTCAGTGCTGAAATTGTCTGCTGACAGCGCAGTCATGGCCACAGCCAGAACCATGAAGATACTGAAATAAAGCGCTAACGCGGCATAATGCCGTTTGACTATCATGAAACAAGCCTTAAATACTGTCATAGCGCTGCCTCCTGACAAAAAGGGCTGTCACCGTGAGCATGGCCAGCGCCATAATCAGGATGATCCCAATATTGAGAAAGAATCGTTCATAGGTATCATAGTAATACAAGCAGTAGAAGGCATCAGTGATGCGTGCGGCGGGATTGAGCCAGGCAACAACCGGCGCTTTTTCCGCTACAGTATAGTTAACGCCGCCGACCATCAAACCAGACAGGAAACAGCAGACCATAGTGACAGTAATCAAGAGGGCCACCTTGGCTGCTTCCTTGAGTTTGGAGGTAAGGGACACCATCGCGCCGAAGGCAACGCCCAGAACGCTTCCCACGAAGCATGTCAGCAGCACGAGCCAGAGCTTGGATCCAAAATCTGTTCCTAACACAAAAATGATATATGCTACAGCGATAAGCAAACACAGAAAATGCATGGTGAGACCGCCCAACAAATCATAAGCAACCATACGCATACGTCCGACAGGCGCCATGGCCTGGCGCGCGCCCAAAGGCGACAGGTTGGATTGCAGATAGGTTACAGTTATTAACCCTTGAAACCCTCCATACAAGCACATCATAGCCAGGAGGGCATAGTAGTAATTCACCTTTTCTGTGGGCGGATTGTTTGACAACGATATTTCTTTGGTATAGGTCTCCTCTTCCAACAGAGAGGAAAGGCGTTCCGTGGCCTGAATGCTGACACTGTTTTTTATTTGCAGGTAGCCGTCGAGGAACCTTTTTGCAAGGGTCTGGTTCAAACCATCGTCGCTGACGACCAGTGTGGGGTCATCGCCCATAAGGTCATAGAGGACATAGCCATCGATGTCCCCGTTTTCCAGAGCGATATCCGCTTCATCCGTATTGCCAAACAGACTCACTGTGAACAAGGTATCGCCGTTTTCGTCGGAAACCGACTCCAAGGCGGAGTGTAAAGAGATATCTTGCTGGTAAGACTCAGTGTCAATGACGCCAAGAGGGATTTCGTGAAGCTGTCCCATGACGTCCAAATTGGCAAAAACAACGTAGAACAGTGTTGCCATTATGATGGGAAAGATCCAGGTCCAAAACAATGTAGCTTTATCGCGCAGAGTACGGAGGATGCGTTTCCAATAAATATTTCTAAACATAGCTGTCCACCTTCCTAATCCCACCTTCCTAATCCTTGAGCTCAGTGCCGGTAATCTCAAGAAAGACATCATTCAAGGTGGGCGGCTCAGAGAAGACGCGTCCAAAAGAGATATCATGGCGCCTTAAAATATCCAGAACAGTAGAGAGATGATGCCCTCCAGCGGCGTAACGCATTGTCAAGGTGTTATCAGCATAATCCACTTGAACCAGACCCTCAATGCCTCGTATTTCCTCCAAGATAGACTCGGGAAGGGCATGGAGTTCCACCGTCAGTTTCTCCCCGGTGCGGATCATCGCTTTTAATTCCTCCTTGGTTCCTGTTGCGACGGCCTTGCCTTTATCCATAATCATGATCCGCGAGCAAAGCTGTTCAACCTCCTCCATGTAATGGGAAGTATAAACAACTGTGGCGCCATCTTGGTTCAGCTTGCGGATTCCTTCAAGGATATGGTTGCGGCTCTGGGGGTCAACAGCGACAGTTGGCTCATCCAAAAAGATCAACTCCGGCTTGTGCGCGATGCCGCAGGCGATATTGAGCCGCCTCAACAAGCCGCCGCTAAGCTTCTTAGGCAAGAATTTGCGATAGTCTCCCAACCCCGTGAAGTCAATGGCCTCCTCAACCAAAGCCTTGCGCTTGGCTTTGTCGGGGACATAGAGTCCGCAAAAATAATTGATATTTTCTATCACCGTTAATTCGTTAAAAACGGCCACATTTTGCATGACCACACCGATGCGTTTTTTCAGTGCGTAACGATTCGGGCCCATGGGCTGGCCAAATAGTTTGACTTCGCCCTTGCTGTATTTCAACAGGGAGAGCATACAGTTGATTGCTGTGGTTTTGCCTGAGCCGTTGGGCCCTAAAAGCCCGAAAATCTCTCCTTTGTGAATCGTCAGGTCAAAGTGATCCAACGCAATCAGATCGCCGTAACGTTTTACTAAATTGTGAACTTGAATCATACGGATAGTCTCCTTTCTGCCTCAGTCCAGTGTTGCTGAGTCTAGTATATCAAGATGTCTATTAAAAAATAGTGATTATTATCATGATATTGGCCGTATTTTTTGTGACAAATGTCATGACGGAGATCATGACGGAGATGACGGTCATGATGGAGATGACGATCATGACGGAGATGACGGAAATGTTATGACGGAGTTCCCCAGTGATATGCTATAATGACTTACAGCCCCTAAAAAGGAACAGAGCGTGTATGCACATATTGATTTTGATTGACAAGCTGATATTATTCGGGCTGTGCCTTCTGGCGCTGTCTTTCACAGATATCCAATGGATTTCTGTTATTACTGTGCTTGGGGCGGTGGCTGTCAGTTCATTAAACAGTTATTTTGAAAACAAGATTCCGGTGTATTTGTGCGTTTTCTATATCGCGCTATGTTTATGTGTGCCCGAATGTGTTGCTTTTCTGCCATTGATTGTTTACGACTGCGCCGGAGGAAGTACGAGCTTCACAAACCTCGCAGGTGAAGGACCTTTGCGTATACGTAAATGGGTATTGCGGCTTTGTTGGATTGTGGCGCTGCCGGCCTGTTTGTTCGCGGGGAATTTGCACCTCCCGGCGGTTGTTGTTTGTGCCTCGGGAGCAGCCTTCCTGCTGCAATACAGGACATCTGCTCACCTAAGAATCCGCAGTGAGTTTTTTGCGCTGACGGACGATACAAAGGAACGAGCTGCGTTTATGGAACAGAAGAACCGTGACCTGATGGAGAGACAGGACTACGAAATACGGCTGGCAACGCTGGCGGAACGCAATCGTATTGCTCGGGAGATACACGATAATGTCGGTCATTTGCTGACGCGCTCCATTTTGCAGCTCGGGGCCCTGCGCGTGGCCCGTACTGAAGATGGCAGCTTGGTTAATGAAGTGGATTTGATCAAAGGAACGCTGTCGGATGCTATGGACAGCATCCGAAACAGTGTCCATGACTTGCATGATGACTCCGTTGATCTTAGAGTTCAGCTGGAGACCATGATCAACGGATTCAAGTTTTGTCCGGTCAAATTGCGTTATGATGCCGGAGAGCTGCCCGGCGCTCTAAAATACTGCTTTGCTTCTATTGTGCGAGAAGCCCTCAGCAATATTGCAAGGCATAGCCATGCCACGGAGGCTTATATCACTGTAACTGAGCATCCCGCGTTCTGCCAGATGATTATTGGAGACAACGGAACTGCCCGGAATGTCTCCACGGTGGATAGATCCAAGGTGGATAAAGCCAAGGCGGATAAAGCCAAGGCGGATAAAGCCAAGGCGGATGGATTCCCGGTGGGGATCGGGCTAAGGAACATGGCTGACCGCGTGGAGGCTCTTGGCGGGATTTTTCGTACGGAACAGGATAAAGGGTTCAAGATATTCATATCTGTCCCCAAGGGAGATCATTCTGATGATAATGATAAGGAGAATTGAGATCAATGAAGATTATAATTATTGATGATGACAGCTTTATCTGTGCATCACTCACAACGATATTGCGGGCCGACCCCGCAATTGAGGTCGTCGCTGTGGGGACCAGCGGCGAGGAAGCGATTGACCTGTATGAGAGCGCCCAACCGGATATTCTGCTGATGGATATCCAGATGGACGGACTGGGCGGCTTGGGCGCAGGAGAGCAGATCTTGCGCAGACATCCGAAGGCGAGGATTCTGTTCCTGACAACTTTTTCTGATAATGAGTACATTGTAAAAGCGCTCCATATGGGCGCAAAAGGATATCTGATCAAGCAGAATGCCGAAGCCATTGCCCCGGCCCTCAAGGCTGTTATGTCGGGGCAGAGTGTGTTTGGGGATGAAATTGTGGCCAAACTTCCGTCCTTTTTAAGCCGGCAGGGGAAACTGAATTTATCTGGATACAATATTAGCGACCGCGAAACGGCGATTATTGAACATGTGGCGAAGGGGCTGAATAATAAGGAAATCGCGGATAGTCTCTATTTGAGCGAGGGGACTGTAAGGAATTATCTCAGCCTCATCCTTGAGAAGCTGGAGCTTCGGGATAGGACGCAATTGGCGGTATTTTACTATCAAAATCGTCTCTGAATCAACGAATCTCTAACCATAGCTTCGAGTATTTCTGCGTAGCTTGGGCGTCGTATAGAAACGCCTCGCAGCGTCCAAGCTCTTCCGCTGACGGGAACATGATTTTATTCTCATTGAACTCGAACCAGGCGCCTTTGATCGACGAGGTGTAACCGATTGTCGACATGTTTCGGACCGCTATATTGGGACGGCACATAAAGTTAATGAATTTCTGCGCCGCTTCAGCGTGCTGGGTGTTTTTCAAAATAACGAATCCGTCAACCCATTTGTTGGATCCCTCGCTTGGAATCACGTAGGCTAAATTGGGATTCCTGTCTATGGCGATTTTGGCGTCGCCTGAGTAGACAACACCCATAATTCCTTCGCCGGCGACCAGTTTGTCGAGGATTTCGTCACTTTCATTGCGGGATTGGGCAAGGGATCGCATGGTCGATAAACTGGATTTGGCTTGGGCTAATTCGGAGTCATCGCTTGAATTCATGCTGTATCCCAGCATTTTTAGCGTGGCGCCAATCATGTCTCGTTGAGAGTCCAGCATCAAGGTTTTTCCGCTGTATCGGGAATCCAGCAACACGTTCCAGCTGTCAACAGGTTCTGTAACCTGTTTTTTGTTGTAAAGGATGCCTAAAGTTCCTACCATATAGGGCACAACGTAATCGTTGTCAGGATCGTAGGCGGGACTGAGATATTCTTCTGCAACATTGGCGATGTTGGGGACTTTGTCTCTTTCGATCTTGGCCAGGTTTCCTTCTTTAATCAGGCGGTCAATGGTGTAGTCGGAGGGTACCAAGACATCATACGAGTTAGGGTTTTTGGTGATGCCATCATACATATCTTCGTTGATGTCGGATAGTTCTTGCAGAACATCGAGATCCGCGTTGTACCCTATGGTGTAGATGGGGATTCTGGTTCCTTTGGCTATGTTCTCAATATCTTTGAAAACGAAGCCGCGGTTTGATTCGCCGTCAGTCAGGACGAAGAGCATCAGCTTGGTGTTAGGATTGCGGCTTTTTGCGTCCATAAGCATTTTTTTGCGCGACTACGATGGCGTCAAACATCGCTGTGCTGCCGCTGGCACGCATGGATTTTACGGCGTTGGAGAAGTACGATCTTTGGGTGTTGTCAAATTTCGCTATGGGCACGTCGATGGTGACGGTGTCCGAAAAGGTGACCAGCCCGATGTTTGTGTTTGAGTCTATTATGCCGGCCGCGCGGTTCAGGCTTGCTTTTAGGTTCAAGAGGGGAGAGCCTTCCATACTGCCAGAGATATCGGCGACGAATACGGCGGTCAGATCGCTGGAACCGTTCTTTTCTTTTTTGTAGATTTCTTGGGCTTGCAGGATTGTTGTGCCGTTCATGGGGGCGGCGCCGACGTAGTCTTGTAAGTTGTTGAACCCTTTTTCGGCGGCGGATTTTTGTGAGTCAGGGTTCTTGCAGAACGCTATGAATTGGGCGGTTATCTGTTTTTTGAGGGCGGACAGGTCACCGATTTCATAAACGGGGTTGTCTTGTCGGATTCCGATCGGCACAAAGGTGTAATGGCCTGCTAGGTTGGGTGAGTTCGTGTAGGCCTGATGGTTCAGTATGATGGCGTCTAAGGCGCCGCCGGTTAGAGACGCTTTTAGCTGGTCGATGTCATATGAGATGAACGGAATTTTGTCTTGAAATTTCCGCAGTCTTTCTATGGCGTTGTCGCTCAACGGGTTGTTGCTGTCGGAGTCGGCCAGCAGCGTCAAGATGAAATTGAATCCGTCTTCGTTGGACAGGGGTGTTGTGTACCCCAGGGTGAGTCCGTTGTTCAAGACAGCTTCGATGATTGTTTCGCTGTTCAGGGCGCCGTATTTGTTGGTGAGGTCGTCATTCATTTTCTGGGTCATGACCACGCCGGTCAGGTTACCGGCAAGGCTTTTTTCGACTAAGGCGGCTTTGACGCCTTGACCGATCAGCATGTCGCCGTAGATTTCGCTTGACGGTGCGTAGACGTCTGGTCTGTATTTGTCGGAGGATATGAAATCCGCGCCCAAATTGCCGGGAATGGCGCGTATGCCTACGGATATAGGATGGTTGTCGGCCGTTGGAGCGCTTTGGTTGAATTTATTCGCGGCTTCGATCAGCCAATCGATTTTTTCCAATGAGGAGTAGATCGTCAGAAAATTGTCTGTCGTGGGATTGACGACGAAGGGATACTCTCCGATGTCGGGTAACACCGCGATTTTTTCGGCGTTTTCATCTGTGTCTTGATAATCGGCGTCTTTTTTCGGGGTTGGTTTGCTGATATTGAGTTGGGAGTACAGTCTGTCTAGATTTTTCATGGCGGCTTCGGTGTCAACTTGGTCTCTGCTTTTGCCCCAATTTTCCGTAAATGAGACAATTCCAAAAATGATTCCGAATACCACGACCGCAATGACACCAAGTATAACGATGTTAGATTTCTTCAATCTTTTGTCCCCCTTTTCACAGATTCTATAAAATAATTGTAGCATTTATGCGACAGGTGTCAATATAAGGTGTCAATATGTGTCAATATGTGTGATGTGTGATGAAGCCGAAGAAAATGTTGCGCGGAAAAATTTGTTGACAAGCAGGGGTTAAGATGATAAATTTATGTACATTGAATCTATCATTTACAAGTTTATAGAGGTTTATTATGGACAAATACAAATTATTTGATGCTGAATACAGGTTTGCGACGATTATCTGGGAAGTTGAACCCATCAATTCCACCGAGCTTGTGAAGATTTGCCATAAACGCTTGGGCTGGAAAAAATCAACAACTTATACAGTGCTCAAAAAGCTCTGTGACCGGGGAGTTCTTCAGAATGTCAACACAATAGTAACATCGTTAGTTACAAATGAACAAGTCCAGAAATATGAAGGCGAAGCCTTGCTTAACCGCACCTTTGACGGGTCACTGCCTACGCTTTTGGCAACATTCTTACAGGACAGGAAACTGTCTGCGGGGGAAGCCGGAGAGCTTCGCCGAATGATTGAAGACGCGGAAGAATAGATAAAAACCCGACATCGTCAAAGAATAGAGGAGGCGCGGGCATGAAAGGACACACACTATGCCTCTACTGGAATTAGAACGGGTGCTGCTGACAGAGACAGAGATTACCACACGTGTACGCGAACTGGGGGAACAGATTACACAGGATTACCGGCACTTGGTGGACAAGGAAGCCGATGAGCCCAACATTCTCGCTATTGGCGTGATGAAAGGAGTTGTTCCTTTTTATGCGGATCTGTGCCGGGCTATCGATCTGCCGCTGGCCTTTGACTTTATTTCGGTGTCCAGCTATGGCAAAGCGACGTCTTCCATCGGCGCGGTTAAAATCCTTAAGGATCTTGACGCGTCCCTGGAGAACTACCATGTCCTGATGGTTGAGGATATTGTGGATACGGGCCTGACACTTGCTTATCTGAAGGAAAACTTTTTGCGCCGGAAACCCTTGAGCTTCAAAATTGTCACTTTTCTGGACAAGCCTGACAGAAGGGAAGCGCCCATAACAGCTGACTACAACGGGTTCGTTATTCCGGACGCTTTTGTCGTGGGATACGGCATGGATTGTTCGGAATGTTACCGCAATCTGCCTTATGTGGCGGTGGTGAAAAGTGGGGAGAATGTGGGCTGTAAATTTACACCTTACAATAAAAAAACGGTGTTTTAGAGTGCAGCCCCAAATGAGCCGCCCCAAAGATATGTTCAGTGCTGCCTGTGAACAGGATGCCTCCCGGGGACAGAGATTGGCTGAATTTTTGATAGAGGGTGCTTTTGGCCTCATCCGTAAAATAGATAACAACATTGCGGCAGGCGATAAAGTCCATGTTGGGCGGAAAAGTATCGATAAGAAGGTTCTGGGCCTGGAAGGTGATGTTCCTTTTCAGAGAAGGGCTGACCTCATAGGAATGGCCGTCTTTTTTAGTCAGGTATTTATCGATCAGGGTTTTGGGAGTCGTGGCAAAATCCCGTTCGTTATAGACGCCGGCTTTGGCCTGATCGAGGACTTTGACATCAATATCTGTGGCCAGAATGGAGAAGTGGGCGCGAGGAAAATACTCGGCAAAAATCATGGCCATGGTATAGGGTTCCTGGCCGCTGGAACATCCGGCGCTCCACAGCTTGAGGGTATCCCGGGTTTGCAGGAGGCTGGGGATGATGCTCTGGACAAAGGAGTCCCAATACTTGGTGTCACGAAAGAACTGGGTGACATTGATGGTCAAGTGCTTAAAAAAAAGGTCAAATAAGGATTCGTCCAGGCTGAGTTTTTTTAAAAAGCCTGTATAATCATCACCGAATCCGTTGGATGTCATAAAACTATGGATACGGCGTTTCATTTGCGCTTCTTTATAAAAGGTCAGATCCAAACCACTGAGCTTTAAATAGGTGTCTTTAAATTTCTCATAAGTGGTCACCTGAGTGATGATTTGGCTGATATCCGGTTTCCGGCTGAAAGACATCTTTTCCCCTCCCGCGCCGAGTTCAATATTCGATAATTTACCCAAAGAGATCAATAATCAGACCTTTGATCTCACCAATTTTATTAAGAATTTCCATGGGTTCCGCCTGGCGGGACAGCACATGTTCCCCCAGCTCTTCCAAGGCTTGATTGACTTTGGAGACTCGGGCCATGATTCTGGGCTGACCGCGGAAATCCCACATGGATTCTTCCTGCATCTGACGGCTTTGCCCAAAGGTGGATTGCAGAAAACTTTTGATCATATTTTTAAATTTGATCAGATCTTTTGAGGACATGGATTCGGAGAGTTTTTTACCTTGCTCTTCGAGCTGAGTGAGGAAATAGCTGAGTTCATGTTCTTGGATCTTTTGGGATCTTATGAGCATGGTATCGAAATCCCCCCGGCTTTTTTCGGAGGTGACGATGTTGGGAGCTCCAATAATGGGGTTTTTATCTGCAGGATTGACGCGCATGAAAATAAATTCCTCCCGGAAAAGATGTCGGCTGCTTAGGTCTGCAAAACATTAATGAAAAACAAGGTGGTTTGTTCTCGTAAGTCATTGGCTATTTACGAGTGCAGCCTGCGCTTATTATCTTATCCAAAAATTGATTTTTCAATTAGTCAAGATTAGTCATTATTAGTCATTATTAGTCATTAATTGGATTGAAGAAAACTGAAAACGTGCCGATGTATTCATTAGGAGGAACAAGGCGACTCAGCTTATCCTTCAAAACATAATTTAACGAGGTGTATTTATAAATGAAAATCGACGGCGTTAATGTAAACATGGTTAATCTGATGACGAATCCCAAAAGCGCAGAAGTGTCAGCAGCAGAAAAAACGAAGCATGTCTCTAAGCTGGATAATGTAGAAGTTTCTGGACAGGCTCAATTGATGCAAAAAGTTCTTCAGAAAACGAAAGAGATACCCGATATAAGAGAAGAGAGAGTTCAAGAGATTGCCGCAAAAATTGAAAGCGGGAATTTTATTATAGACAGCCAGCTGATTGCTCGCAAAATGCTGGGAGAATAAAAGATAAACTAAGTCAATAAGGAGGATGTCGTATGCGAGACATGACATTTCTCTTCAATAATTTACAATATCAGAGTGAGCTGCATCAGCACCTGATTCTTTTGGAAAAGGATAAACAAGCTGCTCTGATAAGTCATGACAACGTAAGTCTTGACCGTATTGTCGGGGAAGAGGAACAGATCATACAGAATTTGCACCAGCTTGAAGCCGATCGTGCAGAAGGAACGGCTTCTTTTACCCTGGATCAGGGATTTAATTTTTCTGTCTTGGCAAAGGATTATCCTGAATTTACCCGGTTGGGAGTGAGGCTGCGGGAAGAAATGACGGAGCTGCAGGATATTAACCGTATCAATACTCAGCTTATTGACAGCCAACTGGCCTATGTTAATTTTTCGCTGCAGAGTATTATTGGGGATACCAAGCCGATGTATGGCAGCCCCGGGACTCTTGTGAGTAAGCCGAGTCCCGGTTCGGGGATTTCCCGGGGGGTTATTGATCACGACGCGTAAATGAAAACAACATCTTTATCATAAAAAGGAGAATTGATATGTACTCAACATTTTTTGGCCTTCAGATTGCCAACAATGCTTTGCGTTCGCAACAGACGGCTTTGAATGTGACGGGTCATAATATCGCGAATTCCAACACAGTAGGATATTCGCGTCAAAACGCCAATATCGAAACGGCAATTCCTTTGCGTTTTCAGGCTATGGGCCGAACCATGAGTCTGGGGACGGGATCCACTGTGGATACGATCTTTCGTACCCGGGATGCTTTTACGGATAATCAGTGGCGCAATGAGTCGGCGAAGTATTTTTATTGGAGCAGCCGTGCCACGTCTATAGCTGTCTTGGAAGGTCTTGTGAACGAGCCTAATCAATATAGTATCAGCGGGGATTTGGACAAGTTTTGGAACGCGTGGAGCCAATTGGCGGAGAATCCGCAGAACAGCGGGGCTCGCGCTGTGGTGAGAGAGCGTGCGCTGACCCTGATTGATACGTTTCGTCATGTAGATAATCAGCTGAACGAGATGACCAATGATTTGAATATAACAGTGGAAACCAGCGTTCGGTCTATCAATGACCTGGCGGAGCAAATCAAGCGGCTGAATATTGAAATTCACCGTTTAGAGGTGTGCGGAGATAATCCTAATGATTTAAAAGATATGCGGGATTCTCTGGTGGATGAGCTGTCTTTTCTGGCGCCGGTCAGAGTGATGGAATCTCAGGATCCGCGTTTTACGGAACGTCAGGTGGGAATCTATCAAGTTTATATTATGGGGGATACCCTCCAGCCTCTGGTGAACGCCGATAAGACCTATGAGTTACAAGCCGACGCGGATATGGATGGGCTGCTTCATGTCACATGGGCAGACAGCGGAGATCCTCTGGAGCTTAAAGACGGATATGGCAAGCTCAAATCCACATTGGATATGCGTGATGAGTACCTGGTAAGCTTCCGGCAGCAGATGGATACTTTGGTGGAGGCTTTGGCGCTGGCTGTGAACAGCATTCATGAGGAGGGACAGGGCCTGACCTATACGGGAACGGGAATTCCGTTCTTTGTCGATGACGGCGGAGCCGGGTTTACCCTGACATCGATTTCGCTGAATTCAGCGCTGCTGGGCACGGCGGGAATGGAAAATATTGCGACAGGACTGATTGATACTACTGTGGCTGTCAGCGATAACAGCATTGCCCTGCGCATTTCCAATCTGGCCCAGGGATGGGCGAGCTTAAATCCGGGGTTTACCGGCATTCCCAGCGATGTGAAAAATTCAAGCTCGCTGATGGATTATTATCGGTCGCAGATTTCTGCCTTGGGTGTGGAGTCTCAGCAAGCTCAAAGGATGACAAAGGGTCAGGAGATTCTTTTGACCAACGCGTCCAATCAACGGGAAATGGTGTCGGGCGTGTCTCTGGATGAAGAAATGACTAACCTCATGAGATTTCAAAAGAGTTACAATGCTGCGGCCCGGGTTGTCACGATGATTGACAGCATGCTTGAGAGTTTATTAGCAATGGGGATGACACGATAAATTTCTGATGAAAGCGAGGGGATCCTGTGAGAATCACACAGAATATGATGACGAACAATCTGCTGCGCAATCTCTCCAATTCGGGAACCCGCATGATTGATCTGCAAAATCAACTGGCGTCAGGAGCGCGTATCAATAAACCTTCCGACGATCCCGTGGGTGTTGAGATTGCCATGCGCCTGAAAAGCACACTGTCGTCCATGCAGCAATGGAAACAAAACGTCAGTGAAGGGATCACGTATATGCGGAGTACCGAAGGGGTGCTCGATGGGATGACCTCTATGATGCACCGCCTGAGGGAGCTGGCCGTACAAGGAGCCAACGGAGCGACCACGCCTGATGACCGGCTCAAGATCGAACAAGAAGTGGGGCAGCTGATCAAACAGTTTGAGCAATCAGCGAATTCTCAATTCAATGGAAGATATATCTTTTCCGGAACACGCAGTGATCATGAATTCATTGTGTCGGGCAGTGTCGCATGGAATGGCGTGACGGAGCAGGCTGAACTCACTTGGGGCGGTAACGGCAAGCCGATCAATATTGAAGTGGGGCCGGGTCTCCTGATCGATATCTCGGTGAATGGAAGAGATCTGTATGGTATTGAAGACGGGCCGCCGCAGACCTCTCAGCTATTGACGACGCTCTATCGTTTGAGCGAGGCGCTGAAAGATCCCAGCAAAGTTGATGAGATCGGCGCTATTCTGGGTAATGAAGATGATCCTGATCCGTATACACTGACGGCTGTCACCAATAATCTGCTAGCTGTACGCGGCGACTTGGGGGCGCGATCCAACAGGTTGGAGAATATTGAAAAACAGTTGGAGACAAACTTTCTCAATGTTCAGATTAGTCTCTCCACAGTGGCGGATGTGGATATGGCTGAAGCTATCCTGCAATTAAAGTCGGTTCAAAATATTTACCAGGCTGCTCTGGCAGTGGGGGCTCAGATTATTCAGCCGTCGCTGGTCGACTTTATGAGGTAATGCAGATAGAATTGATAAGGCGGGTTTGATAAGGTCCTGCAGAGTTGATGAGATCATGCAGATTTTATGAGGTGATCGAGATGGCGGTAACTCTTTCTATCCATCAAGAATTGGGTCAAATCGGCTTGAAGACTCAACCGCGCCGGTTTGACCTTCAGCGCACGCCGTGTGATATCAACATCGACCGGATACCGGCGGCGGTTAATATGGTTATTGAACCTGGAGATCTGCGCATTGATTATACACAGATGCAAAATTCTCTGGGATATGGGTCAGCTGAATTTATCACACAAACGATCGCTGCGGAAGCCAGGCAGGTTTTTGAGGCTGATTTAAAGAGAACGGTGAATTCCGGGGATGCTTTTGCTCAGCTGCACAGGCATATGACCGTTTCTCAATGGGCGGCCCAAGCCAAATATTTTGATAATGATCTGCCGGAGATGTGTTTGGAATATATTATGCCGCCTGAGATACACTATGAACCTAGAGAGGTTATAACTGATGTCCAGCTGGAGCGCCTCAAGATTAATGGGGCTTTAGGAAAGGTGGAAGTGGTCAACTATGCCCCGGCTGTGGTGGATGTTTATTTAGAACGGGAACCTCTCCTGGAAATCACAACTGAAGGATGGGCTTTTGATTTTGAGGCATAGGCATAGGCATAGGCATAGGAAAGGAGGAAGTTATGCAAGAAGGAACCATTATGCAAGAAGGATCTGTTATACAAGAGGGAGCTTTTGTGCAGGGAGAAACTCTTGTGATTGACTTTCCAAAGGGAATTCCCGGGTTTGAGGAGTATAGCCAATTTTCCATGAGGCTGGAAGAGGATTCTCCATTGGCCCATTTGACAGTGGAGGATGATGAAGATTGCGGGTTTTTGCTGCTGCAGCCCCAAGCGCTCTTTGAGGAGTATGTGACGACACTTGAACTTGACGATGATGCCGCTATTTTGTTAGACTGCAATGAGGGGGAAGATGTCGACATGTGGGTGATTGTGACATTGGGGCAAGATGATATGCGCGACAGTACGGCAAATCTGCGGGCTCCTCTCCTCATCAATAGACGGGCGCAAAAGGGCGTGCAGATGATTATCGATAATGACGCGTTCAGCTCGAATCAGCCTCTGTTTATGTACTAATTTAGTAAAGGAGATTGTATGCTTGTCTTAACTCGGAAAGTCGATCAGAAAATTCTCATTGGCGATGATATTGAGATCACACTCGTGGCCATCAGCGGCGATGCAGTCCGCATCGGCATAAATGCGCCCAAAGAGGTCAAGATTATACGTCAGGAGATTTTGGAGGAAGTGCGTGACCAAAACCTCAAAGCTGCTCATTCTCCAGGTGCGGCCGAGGACATTAAGGGCTTGCTGTCCAAGCCAATGCGCAAGGAGCAAAATAGCTAGGGAGAAAAAATATGGAAAATAAGATCAATCTTGTGAGTCAAATTGAAGAATTGGGACACACTACTATTGAGGCTATTGAGCATGCCGCCGTTCTCGCGGAGCGGGAAGATGGCGACGCGTTAGCCACACTGCCTATTATGACAGAAGTTTTGGAAGCTTTTTATGCGATTGGGGAAGCGCTGCCCATGACTTTGTCTGATGAGGAAGAGGATGAACAGAGCCAGGAGCCCGACAGTGCGTTTTCGTCAGTGGATGAAGCTTTTGCGACGCTGGTCGAGGCCTATGAGTACAAGGACGTCAGCAGCGTGCGCAATACTCTTAAGGATGAAGTGCTGCCACTCTATAAGTATTGGTTTAACACCGTAAAAGGATCGTTGCCACATATGGAGCAATGAGGGAAGCATCCAAAATTACATAAGGGGCTGTCCCTCACTGTCCAAGGTAGTGTGGGACAGTCCTTAACTGGAGTAGGAACCCATGGAAAAAGCAAGAAGGAAAAAAAAGGTTGTTGGCGTATTTGCCGGGACACGGTCTGAATACGGACTTTTGCGGCCTCTGATTTTTCAGTTCAGAGAAGAAGGAATCTTTGATGTAAAAATCCTTGCAGCGGGCGGGATGGAGTCTCCTGGAGCTGCGCATACGGTGAATGATGTTCGCCGGGATGGATTCAGTGTTCATAAATATTTGGAAACTCATCTGGCTTCTGATTCGCCGTCGGCCATCTCAAAATCTATGGCTCTGGGATTGGTGGGATCCGCTGATTATTTTGCTGAGGTAGAGCCGGATATGTTGGTGGTACTGGGGGATCGTCATGAGACGCTGGCGGTATGCTGCGCCGCCCTGCATCAGCGTATCCCGATAGTCCACATTGGCGGGGGAGAAATCACGCAAGGGTTCTTGGGCGATGCCATCCGTCATGCCATCACAAAGATGAGCTATCTGCATTTCACGAGCGCAGAGATTTACCGCACACGGGTGATTCAGCTGGGAGAGGATCCGGAACGCGTGTTTAATGTGGGGGCACTGGCCATGGATAATATTGTGCAGGTCAATCATCTTCTCAGCAAGGATGACTTGGAAAAAAACTTGGGATTTGCTCTGAACCAGCCTTATGCGATGGTGACTTTCCGTCCGGCGGTTTTGGAAGAAGAGAATGTGGCAAAACAATGTACGCAGCTCCTGAAAGCCTTACATAAGCACCGGGAACTCAACTATATTTTTCTGCACGCTAACGCGGATGTGTGTGGACAAATGGTTAACAGTAAGATTGATGGTTTTGTCAAGGAGCATGCCAACGCGGTGGGAGTTGATTCTCTGAGTACAAAACAGTATTTAAGCGCTGTCAAGTATGGAACAATGGTGATTGGCAATTCATCAGGCGGAATCTTTGACGCGCCAATTTTCCGCGTACCGACAGTCAACATCGGAGATCGGCAAAAGGGACGCCTGCAGTCGGGATCCATCATCAACTGTCCGCCGACTATGGAAGGGATTCATGTCGCGATCCATAGGGCGCGGGATCCGGAATTTCTCAAAAGCATGGAATATCGATCGGCTCTTTATGGCGATGGCGAGGCGTCGAAAAAGATTGTTGCTGGGATTACGGAGTTTTTGGGTCGCAAAAGGAGCAGTCTCAAGAAGCAATTTTATGATTTTTAGTCGAACACGGTTGTCCAACACGGTTGTCCGGATACGGTTGGCCGAACACGGTTGGCAACGATGCTTACAAATTAGCCAGTCTCCATCTCCAGAAAGACGACGCGATTGCGTCCGTCTTCTTTTGCTTTATAGAGAGCCTGATCGGCTCTGGCGATGAGGGTGTTTAACGGATAGTGGGGTTCGGGGATGGGGCTGGTGACTCCGATGGAGACGGTCAAATGAACATCCAGACTATTGTCGCAAGGATCAGGAATAGGGGTTTCCTGCAGGCGTTCCCGTACTTTTTCACCCAGAAGAATAGCCATATCTCCTGGGGTAAAGGGGAGAGCGACTACGAATTCTTCACCGCCGTAGCGGGCGACAATATCACTGGAACGGGAGAAGACTTTCTTCAGGATGTCGGCAAAGGTTTTCAGACAGAGATCGCCAAATTGATGACCGTATGTGTCGTTACATCTTTTGAAATAATCGAGATCGAACATCAATACGGAGAAGGGCTTTGAGGTATTGAGGCAGGCCTCCCAAAGATGGGTGGCGGAGAATTCGAAAGCCCGGCGGTTGAGAACTTTGGTGAGTTCGTCGGTGTTGGCAGCTTGTTCCAGCTTGGCGGCGTGACGTTTTTGGGTTGTGATATCGACGCATTGAAACAACAGGGTGTTTTCGTGATGGGTCGTCCATGGGAAATAGGAGCTTGTGATGCGATACCAGTATGTGTTCTCAGCGTCCGGGAATTCCATGGGCGTGCCGTCTCGGGGAAGCTGGGCAATGTCTTGGGGCAGGGTGGCGCTGTACTCCATGAGATGGGTTTGTTCCTGAAGGTGAAAACGTTCTTGGGCCAGTTGATTGGCGTAGAGAATAGTTTCCGCGTTGTTAGTTCCCGCATGGGTTTCCACAATGAAGATAGGATCGAGCTTGTCAAAAACGCGTTTCATAGAATCCTGCTGAGAGATCAGCTGCTTTTCACGGAATTCCAGCTGGAGAGCCATGGTGTTAAAGACTTCGGAAAAGGTTCCCATGAAGTCGAGTTTTTGATTGTAATTGCCCTGGGTGATACATTCAGCCTGCCAGGTTAAATGTTGCAGCTGGGCTTGGAAATGTTTAAGGCTGCTGGCCAGATAATTTTTTCTCGGCGGGGCTTCCACGTCGATATTTCCTTGAGAAAGCGCCAGGACATAGGCATTGAATTCATCAATAGCGTTTTGAAGCCTCTGGCAGGAGTCCACCAGAGGGGTCCATTCAGGCGGATAGGCATAATCGATGGATTCTGCGGGCAAGGGTTTGTTCTCCAGCAGACTGTCTAGAATTAAGGCGAGATGTTGGAGAGCGCTCTCATGATCTTTGGTCATTCAGAAGTCTCCTCTTACATGATCTTCTGTATTAGCCCCTTAGCAGGAACATGCCCTAATTGGTGGCGTGGGCTTTGAAACGGCAGGTGCGGTCACCGGTGGCCCAGCAATCAACTTCTTTGACATCGAAGGTTTTACCGGTGTAATCGTCAAGGATACCGGCGATGAATCCTTCGTCATAGACACAGACGGTATTGTCTTGCAGGGACAGGCCGGAACAGTCCAAGTCTTCGCTGACAGTCATGACTAATTCTAATTTTTCCAAATCAGCTTTTTCGACGCGTAGAATACCGATTTTCATGGTTTTCAGCTTTTCTTGCAGCTCTGAAACGAAGTCATAAAAATCCTCTTTCTTTTCCAGAAGGCTCTGAGAGAAGACGGCTCCGGCCCGGTAACCGGCGCTGCGGAGGATTTGTTCGGCATCTTCGGAGCCGAAGCGCTCGGTCAATTCATCCATAATGGTATACTGCAGCAAGCGGTACATTTCGACGGGAAGTTCAGTGCCCAAATTACCGCGGCCGGTTTTGATGTCGCCTAAGTCGGACCATTGTAGTGTTTGGTTCATCAAAATAATCTCCTTTTAATTTATCTTTATTTTACAATAATAGAGTACCCAGTTTTATTTATTTTAGTTGTATCGATCCGGATTTTCCCGGAACCACTGAACTGTCGTCATTAACCCCTCTTCAAAGGTGACTTGTGGCCGCCAGGTGGTCAAACGCTTGATTTTATCAGTGCTGCCGACGGATCTGTCTATGTCACTGTGTCCGGGACGCAAACGGGATTTGTCCAGAAGGATGTGGGTTTGGGGATTGATATGAGGATGGATGTGACGGATGAGATGGTGAGCGATATCGGCGATGTTGAGTTCTTGTCCGGTGGCTATGTTCAGGGTTTCGCCGAGGGTTGCGGTGCTTTCGGCAATGCTGACGAACCCGCGTACGGTATCGTGGATGTAGGTGAAATCCCGTGTGGGCGCTAAGTTGCCCAGCCTGATTTTGGGGAGGGTTTGAACGGTGTCGGGATCCTGATTATGGCCTAATAGCTGGAGGATCAGGGAGGGGAGAAAGGCTTGGGGGGGTTGACGGGGGCCGAAGGTATTGAAGGGCCGTACGATGCGCAGGGGCAGACCGAAGCTGTGGTGAAAGGACATGGCCAGGGCATCGGCGGCGATTTTGCTGGCGGCGTAGGGCGATTGGGCTTGCAGCGGATGCTCTTCATCGACAGGAGTATAGCGGGCGGCGCCATAGACTTCGGATGTGGAGGTGAGGATAAGGCTTTCTGTGCGAAGATCCTGGGCGGCCCGCAGGATATTAAGGGTGCCTTGGATATTGGTGTCCACATAGGCTTGAGGGGCCGCGAAGCTGTAGGAGGTGGAGGTGAGAGCAGCAAGATGATAAACGGTGGCCGCGCCTTTCATACCGGTTCTGACCCGCTGGGGGTCGCGGATATCGCCGCTGGTGATATCAAGTTCTTTTTTGATCTGGGCAGGCAGGGTGTCGAGCCAGCCCCAAGAGTTGAAGGAGGTGAAGGGGGTATCGCGGACGAAGGCGCGTACGTCGTAGCCCCGGCCCAGAAGGTGTTCGACAAGATGGCTGCCGATGAAGCCGTCGGCCCCAATGACGAGGATTTTTTTGCTCATGGGTGGGTTTCCCCAGGGGTGGGATGGGGCAAGTCGGGTTGGGAGGGATCGGGATAGGGGGAGCTGTAATAAGGGTGGAAGTCTTGGTCTTCGTAGGAGCCGGCGACTTCGGCCAGGTAGCCGTCGGGATCGATTTGATCAGGGGATTTATTTTCGACGGGGTCAGCAGGCGCGAGGGAAGAGGTGATGCCGCCTTGGGCTTCTTCCAGTTCTTTAGTGATCTTATCGATGAAGGTGGCGTGGGTACTGAAGTATTCTTGGTGTTTGAGGATTGTGTGGAGTATCATGATGTCTTCGGAATTCAACTCTAGGTAATCTTCGTTGAGATTCATTTCAAAGGCAACGATAAAAGACTGCATGACATGAAGAACAATCATTTGATAGGTGTCTGATGCATAGAGGCGATTTTTCAGAGCACTTATTTTATCTAAATATTTTGACAGGGATTGGCGCCCGGAGGCCGAGGCAGTGAAGTCAGAATGGGCGCCGGAGTTGATATCAGAGAGAGCTTCACTAAAGAGTTCGGCGCATTCCTCAATAAGGCGGAGGCCTTCGGCACAGGCTTCTGCCAGGGCGGACAGATCGGGCAGAGCGGTGTCGATTTTGTCAATCAGGAGGATAAGGTCTTTGTGGATGGTGTCTTTGGTGAAAGGGGCCAAGGCTTTCCGGATTATAGGGAGAGGGGCGTAGGGGTTCTTCAGGTACTGATCGGCAGCCTGATTGAAGGGCATATAGCGTGTGCCCTCAATATAAGCGCCTTTGGCGGAACAGTTGATGACGTCGCCGCCATAAGCGCGCACGTCGACCTCATAGCCTCTGAGAAAATCCAGCCAAATGGGCGATGTTAAAGCTGTTTGTCCGTCGTTGGCGGGAACTTCAATAGATTCCTGCTCATGGTATTGCGTCTGGTTGGCGCCAAAATGATGCTCTGCTATGTGGGTGAGATGGGTATCCCGGTCGAAGCTCAGGTCTTGGCCCAAAAGTATGATGGGGGAACAGCCCAGTATGTGGGCCAATTTGAAGGCCATGCTGGCTGAGGATTGTTTGATATCCAGAATGCCTTTATCAAAGGGCAGCCAGTGAAAATGGTTGAAATTGCGATAGACATTGATCTTGGGGCCGAGATAGCTTTCATACATATTGGGGGGGACTACAGGAACTGCGGCGAGATACGTGTCTTTGACGTCGTCATGGGAGAACTTATCGAAATAGCCTGTAGGGCGCACAACCCGTTCCAGGGTGCATATGATGTGGGGACGGATGCCGTGAGCTATCAATGCCCAGAAAGTTGATTCGGCGGACAGGATGAGGACTTGATCTTGCAGGGTTTTCAGAAGAGGTAATTCCGCTGTCAGGGAGGGGCCGCTGGCGCAGACGATGGCTGGTTTGCCGGAAAATTTACCGTAGAGGAGAGTGATGCCGGGATTTTCAAGAATGGATTTGAGATTGCGGAACATGTGTCTCTCGCCGATTATGGAGTCTTCGGGAGAGTTGCCCAAAAAACGCATCATATAAACGGAGCTGGCTTTGATGGCTTTGACAATGTCAACATAATAAGGGGAGTCCGTTCTAAGACACGGATCAGGCAGAATGACGCATATGGATTTGAGTAAGGCTAATCTGGGTATGGGGGAAATGTAGTCCAGAAAGGCTGTTTTAAAATCCGGAGCAGCATGTCCAACCATAAAAGAAATATTGGGGTCGGCGATGAGGTCGCTTAAATCTATGGATTCCAGACATGTCTTAAAGATGTGCGGATCTTTTTCAATGACGAGCAGGGTCTGTGAAAATGTCTTCCAGGAATACTGGTTCAAAAAAGTTAGGAGCTCGTATCCGAGACCTATGCCGCACAGGATGATGAAGCGTCTGTTTCGGGTATCGTGTTTGCTGAGACTGTGTTCGACACTCGCCAAGATATCAGTGGGGTCATAATAAGGGTGAATTGCGTCATGGCTGTTATGATTTTTCAGAAGCAAATTATAGAGGTCCTTGGGTTTCTGCCGATAAAGCTCATAGGATGGGTCGTGGGGCAGAGACGCGATTTTATGATAGAGGGAGATGTCTTTTGCCTGCAGAGCCGACATATTCCGGGCAAAAACCCTTTCGGAATCTTGGGTGGGATCAGAAGACTGCAGGCTTCTGATCCATTTTTTTGAAAGTGCCATAATAAATCCTTTCGTTAACACTACACTTTATGATAAGTATCCTTTGGTATATTAATCGACTAATCCATAGAGTATTAAACATGTCATGACAGAATATCACTGAAATGTATTGTGAGGAGAGGAACTGTGTTTGGGTTTGGCATGTGTTTGTTTGGATTTGGAATTGAACGCACCAGTGTGATATAGTAAGTGTGTAAGAGATTTCACAAAAAGTGATAGAGGAGAAAATCATGGCGTCCCGCATTCATGTGTTACCGGAAGGGTGTATCAATCAAATTGCGGCCGGGGAGGTTATTGAGCGCCCTTATTCAGTGGTCAAGGAATTGCTGGAAAATGCTATTGATGCTCAGGCGTCCCGGATTGATGTGGCGGTTGAGGCGGGAGGCGTGCCTTTGATCAGGGTGCGGGATAATGGCCTGGGAATGACGGAGGAGGAGATTGCCCAGGCGGTGCTGCCTCATGCTACGAGTAAGATTGGGGCTTTTGAGGATTTGATTTCCCTGGATACTTTGGGGTTTCGGGGGGAGGCGCTGCCGAGCATGGCGTCTGTGGCGGAGATGGAGATTGTCAGCCGGCCGAGGGAGAGTGTGGCGGGATCTTTTTGCCGTTGGGAAGCTGGAGTCTGTGTGGATCAGGGCACATGTGGATGTCCGCCGGGGACGACGGTGACGGTGCGGAATTTGTTTGCCAATGTGCCGGCCCGTTTGAAGTTTCTGAAATCGGCAGGGACTGAGTTCGGGTTGATTTCAGAGATGATGGGCAGGCTGGCTATGTCCCGGCCGGATATTGGATTTTCTCTGGCTCACCCCCAGCGTGTGATTTTGCAGACGCCGGGAAATGGGGATCTGCGGGATGTTTTGGGCCAGGTGCTGGGCAAGGAGCTGGCTCAAACTCTTGTGTCTGTGGGGGGCATGTATGAGGGGCTGTCTGTGGGTGGGTTTATTTCGCCTCCTCATGTTGTACGGTCGTCGAAAAACACTCAGACGTTTATTGTCAATGGGCGTGTGGTGCGCGCGAAGGTGCTGGCTCAGGCCCTGCGGGAGGCGTATCATACTCATGTGCCCGCAGGGCGGCATCCTGTGGTGGTGCTGGTGCTGAAGCTGGATCCGAGCTTGCTTGATGTCAATGTCCATCCGGCGAAAACTGAGGTTAAATTTCAACAGGAACGCCAAATTCTTGAGCGTTTGCGTGAGTCTTTGGGGCAGGCTTTGCGGGTGTCCCACTCATCGCGGTTTGCGCCGGGATTGTTTGCTGTGCCTCAAAAGGATACACCAAAGGATGTGTCAAAGGATGTGTCAAAGGATGCGTCACTCTCAGACGGCACAACACAAAATTATGTGGCGGAGACACCGCAGGAATACCAGGTAAATCCTGGGGAAGACGCTGATACATCCATGGATTCAGGTAAAAATGAAGCCGCTGTGAAAGTCTCCGAAGAGGTTTGTCAGAAAACGTTTGCAGAAAAGGTTTTGCCAAAGAATATGTCAGCTGACCTTGTTCAAGATATTCGTAAGATATTGAATAAAGATAGTTTGCGCGTGCATTTTGGGGAAGGGGTTTCCATTGCACAATTTTTTACAGAAGAAGAGGCGATGGAGGAAGATGGGGAGATTTGGGAGACTGGGGAGGCTGAAGGGGAGGGTTCTGAAAAGCCAGCGCATGCTGATGAGGCAGTAGACGGGGATAGACTTTTGCCTCGTGAGCTTTTTCCGTCTGAACTTTCTGTGCCGGTTAATGAAAATGAAGCTTTTTTTCAGAGCTTGCGCCCTTTGGCGCAATTGTTTAAGACTTATATTTTGGCGGCAGGGGGCGATGTTTATTATGTGATTGACCAGCATGCTGCCCACGAGAGAATCCGGTATGAAGAGTTTTTGGCACAGGCGCTTCAGAGTGAGGTGGCCAGCCAGTTGCTGTTGACGCCTTTGGCGCTGCATCTGACGCTGCGCGAAGAGCAGGCCATGCTGGAGTATTTGCCGCAGTTGCGGCAAATGGGGTTTTTGGTGGAAGAGTTTGGGACGAGGACTTATCTGCTGCGGGGTGTCCCTGTAGGATCGGGACAGATGGACGCTGAAGAGTATTTTCATCGGTTTTTGGATGCTGTGCTCACCACTGCGGCTGTGCCCAGTTTGCCGGATCTTATGGAAAAGTGGATTTTTGTCCTGGCCTGCCGTAATTCTATTAAGGGTTCTGATACACTGAGTCTGGCGGAAATGGGAGAACTTCTGCACAGGCTGGGACAGGTGCGAAACCCATATAGTTGTCCTCATGGCCGTCCGGTGTTGATTCCGTTGACCCGGCAGGAGCTGGAGAAACGGTTTGGCCGGACTTGATTCTTTCTTAATTTTTTTTCTTTCTTAATTTTTTTTTGACAACACAATCTTTGTGTCCTATAATGATTTTAGATATCTTTATAAAAGCCATGATCGGGAACAAGTAGCTTTCCATGGATCTTCTCAGATCTGGGGCTCTCCTCGGAGGGCTGCGGCTCTTCTCAGAGAGTCGGCGGTTGGTGCGAGCCGATGAGGAGCGGGGGAGCGAATACATCCTGGGAGCTTCGCTTTGAACAATGACGGGTTCGAGACGCGCAAGTGTAAGAAAGAATCGAGGTTTGAACTGCAGAAGGGTGAACTGTAGAAGTTTGAACTGCAGGAGTTTGAATTGCAGGAGTGCAAACACTCGAAATTGTCATTAAGTAGGACGCGACGGGTATGCCCGTTACAGCATTTGGGGTATATTAATATTTGATATTTAGATTAAATGAAAATACCCTGTGAGCGCGCGTGCTGTGAGGCTGCGCGAAACTGAGGTGGTACCGCGGTTGCGTTGCAGTCGTCCTCGGATTTAATCAATATCCGGGGCGTTTTTATATGCCCCTTAGGAAGGGAGTGCTCTCAGTGTTTATTAAGGTTTCTTTGCTGCTGGTGTTTTTTGCTGTCACGATCTTTATTGGTCTCTATTTTCGAAAGCGGGCGTCAAGTGTAAACAATTTTGTGTTGGGCGGGCGTTCTGTGGGGCCGTGGCTTACAGCGTTTGCTTTTGGGACGTCGTATTTTTCTGCTGTGGTTTTTGTTGGGTATGCGGGGCAGTTCGGATGGAAATTTGGAACGGCGGCGGTATGGATTGGGTTGGGCAACGCCCTTATTGGCTCGTTGCTGCCTTGGATTATCTTGGGTCGGCGCACGCGGCTTATGACGCATCATTTGAACAGCGCGACGATGCCGGAATTTTTTGGATCCCGGTTTGATTCCAAATCCATAAAAATTGGGGCCTCGGTCATTATTTTTGTTTTCCTCATTCCCTATACGGCTTCGTTGTACAATGGGCTTTCCCGGCTTTTCTCCATGGCCTATGGGATAGATTTTACGATTTGTATCGTGGCGATGGCGGTTTTGACGGGGATCTATGTGATTGCCGGCGGGTATTTTGCTACGGCGGTCAATGACTTTATCCAGGGCATCATTATGCTGGTGGGTATCATAGCGGTTATTGGCGTTGTGTTAAATGATCACGGCGGTTTTATGTCGTCCCTCAACGCTCTGGCTCATGTTCAGCCTGAGGCTGCTGACCCGGCGGCGGCTTCTGCGCCTGGTGTCTTCACGTCCTTTTTCGGCCCTGATCCGTTGAATTTGCTGGGGGTTGTCCTTCTCACGTCTTTGGGAACTTGGGGGCTGCCGCAGATGATACAGAAGTTTTATGCGATTAAATCTGAGAAAACTATTTTCAAAGGGGCGGTTATATCGACGGTCTTTGCTTTGGTGATTGCCGGCGGCAGCTATTTTATCGGCAGTTTTGGGCGTTTGTACGCGGAGGGTATCGACAGAGTTGCGAACGGATCGCCGAATTTTGACTCCATTGTTCCTAAGATGATGGAGAACTTTCCCGCGCTGCTGATTGGGATTGTGGTGGTTTTGGTGCTTTCGGCATCTATTTCCACACTTTCTGCGTTGGTCATGACGTCGGCGTCGACTTTTACGCTGGATTTTCTGAAAGGGAATATCTTCAAGAAAATGGATGAGAAAAGGCAGCTTTTAAGTATTCGTTTGTTGATTGTAGTGTTTATCCTTATTGCTTCTATTATCGCGACGATACAGTTTAAAGGGCGTATTGATTTTATTGCTCAGCTTATGGGTATTTCCTGGGGGGCTCTGGCCGGATCGTTCCTGGCGCCTTTCCTTTACGGGCTCTATTGGAAACGTGTGAGTAAAGCCGCTGTTTGGTCTTGTTTTGGCTTTAGCAGTGTTTTTATGATTCTGAATATCTTCTTCAAGAGCGCATTCCCGACAATTTTACAATCGTCCATTAACGCCGGAGCGTTCGTTATGCTTGCTGGATTTATTATCGTGCCGGTTGTCAGTCTCTTGACAAAGACGCCGGATAAGAAAGCGGTTGAATCCTGCTTCTCCTGCTATGAAGAGACGGTCAGTGTGAAAGTGAGCGAGGATCTGGGCAACGAGTAAGAAGGGGAGAAACGGCTTATGCCTATTACGGAATTTCTGGATAGAAATGTGAAACTTTATGGGGATAAAATATGCTTGACGGAGATCAATCCGGAACAGGAGGAAAAGAGCGGGCAGACCTGGAGGGAGCTGGCGTTGGTGGAAACCGCGCATAATGTCCGTTACCGCAAAGAGCTGACGTGGCGTTCTTTTGATGAGAAAGCGAATCAGTTTGCCCATGTGCTCTTGGAACGGGGGGTTAAGCGCGACGACAAAGTTGGTATCTTGCTGATGAACTGTATTGAATGGCTGCCGATATATTTTGGCGTGTTGAAAGCGGGCGCGATTGTTGTGCCGATAAATTTCAGATACTCTTCTGATGAGATTGAGTACGCTCTTGGACTTGCCGGTGTTTCTGTACTTGTGTTAGGGCCGGAGTTCATCGACCGGGTACAAGCTGTTAAGGATGATATTTCTGGTGTGAGGTCGTTGTGGTTTGTGGGGGATGAGTGTCCGGATTTTGCGGAGAGCTATGAGGGACTCATAAGGACCAAATCCCCTCAGGCGCCGGACATAAAGCTGACGGATGAGGAGGATGCCGCGATCTATTTTTCTTCGGGAACGACGGGGCGGCCGAAGGCGATTTTGCACTCGCACCGGAGCTTGGTTATGTCTTGCGAGGTGGAACAGAATCACCACAGCCAGACAGCTTCTGATGTCTTTCTCTGCATTCCTCCGCTCTACCACACCGGGGCTAAAATGCATTGGTTTGGCAGCTTGTTGGTGGGTGGCAGCGCCGTGCTGCTGCGCGGGATACGTCCTCAATGGATTTTGGAGGCGGCGGCGCGTGAGGGCGTGAGTATTGTGTGGCTGCTGGTGCCGTGGGCTCAGGATATTCTTGATGCGATTGAAAGCGGGGAGATCAACTTGGCGGAGTATGATTTGAGCGCCTGGCGGCTTATGCATATAGGCGCTCAGCCGGTTCCGCCCAGTTTGATCCGGCGCTGGAAGAAGGTGTTCCCACATCATGACTATGATACGAATTACGGGCTTTCGGAATCTATTGGCCCGGGGGCGGTTCATCTCGGCGTGGAGAATATTCACAAGGTGGGGGCTATTGGCAAGGCGGGTTACGGCTGGCGGACCCAAATTGTGGATGAGAGCGGGAACCCTGTCACGCCCGGTGATGTCGGGGAGCTGATCCTTGCCGGGGACGGTGTTATGAAGGAGTACTACAGAGATCCGGAGGCTACCGCGGACACGCTGAAGAATGGATGGCTGTATACCGGTGACATGGCGTGCGAGGATGAGGAGGGTTTTATCTTTCTGGTGGACAGGAAAAAGGATGTTATCATTACCGGCGGCGAAAATATCTACCCTGTTCAGATTGAAGATTTCCTGCGGGGCTGCGATAAAATTAAGGATGCTGCTGTCATTGGTCTGGCGGAGCCCCGTTTGGGTGAGGTTGCCGCGGCGATTGTTGAAATAAAGCCGGGAAGGGAATGCAGCGAGGAGGAGATCCGGCAGTTTTGCACGCAGCTGCCGCGGTATAAACGGCCGTATAGGATTATTTTTGATCAGGTGCCTCGTAACGCGACGGGCAAGATTGAGAAGCCTAAGCTTCGGGCTCACTATAGTGGAGGAAGTGTGATTAAAAGGCAGATTGAGATTGAGAATGGGGGATAGTATTCATCATAGAGATAACTGCGGTTTCTTTCAGAATGATATAAAATTATATATTTTTGGTTTGGGGATATGTCTTGTAAAGAAGACCGTTTTTCACCACTATCTCTATATCCTGCTTTTGTTATCAAATTGATAATTCCAAAATATGGATCATATTTAGCATGGCCTCCGGTAATCAAATATTGATCTACATAGTTGCCATAAAGTCCATTATATCTGCCTTTTCTATGTCCTTTCCAGTCATAAACATAAGCGCTTCCTGCCGTTTTATCATTGTATATAATAGTGTTTGACCAATTTGAGGCTGGACTCGAAAGAACTGCGTAATTTTTACTTCCCAATAGTTCCTCTTCAAAATATGTCGTATTGGCTATGAGTTGAGAGTCAATGTCGTAAATATAACAGGAGTCAACTACATACATACCATTACTTAGAATTTCCACCATTCTCTCCTTTTCAGTCAATGCTAATGATGAGATCTCATTTTTATTCTTATCATAGACTCTTACAGAGCGATTAGGCATCCTAAGCTTTCCGTGCTATTCAGATGATATATTTCCTTGCTGTCCTTTACGATCTCCGCTTCACCAGTGTCTGTTATAAGAAGATAATATCCTTCTCCTAAATAGGCGCCATATTTTTTGGATGGATTATTGGAGTCACTTCCTAATGATATTAAAATATTTCCATCAACATCAATTATTTCGAGAAGGGTACCCCATACTTCAAGATCTTCGCTGTCTGGAATACTTTCATTATCTTCTCTCCCATTCTTTTCGAAAATAAATGAATTATCTGCGAGATGACTTGCGCTGAGCTTTCCTTTGCTTATTGGCAAGGTTTTTGTTAATTTTAAATCATTTGATTTTGAGCTGCTGCAACCAGTTAACACGACGGCAAATAAAGATACACATAATAATATATATGTTATAGGGTGTACTTTCGTTTTCATCTTTGCTCCTTTTTCAGTATATCTCCTTATCCTCATTGTTTTCCTATAAGTATAGCAAAGACAAATGCTTCAACACAAGTAATTTGACGAGTGACTGTGACGAGGGACTGTGACTTGACTGTGACTTGACTTGACGAGTGACTTGACAACAGGATCCTCTTTGTGTAAAATTATGTATAGTTAGAGGGGGATGCGATAGTTTCGACATATTCTGACATATTCCGTGTCTTGTATTAAGCGATGCAACTGTGTGCATGTGAAGAAGTTGGTTAATCGTATTGTTCCTCAACACACATTTACTCAAGAATGCAAATATTTTTAAGGAGGAATGCGCGAATGAGCCTGGAAAACATCCAAACCCAAATCATCATTACTGACGCCAACAGAGAAGAACTGGAAAGATTGTATGGGAAGATACCCCCCGAAAATGAATTATTAGAGGCCCCCCGAACTCACTCTCTTGAAGAATCCCGGCTGAGGATACAGCCTAACGCCAATTCACTGGACAGATTTAATGAGAGAGAGGAGGCTGCCCCCGATGATGAAATTAGTCAGCAGAATATTTAGACGTACTGATTGGTATGTCACCAGCAGTTTCGGGTATCGCAAAGTCAATAACGCACTCGAATTCCACAATGGAACCGACTATGGGACTCACAAACAAAATTGGGAGCTCTATGCCATAGAACCGGGAAGCGTTATCAGCTGCGGCACTGCCGGTGACGGCGCTCAATACATTTGGGTCAACTATCCACGTCTCGGCAAGAAGCTATTGCATTATCATTTGGATCATATAGAGGTTGAAGCGGGAGGCGAAGTCCAAGAAGGCACATTACTCGGCAACACCGGAGAAACAGGCAGTGCCAATGGGATACATTTGCACCTGGGTATGCAGCCAAGCATCGCCAATATCTATGAAGATCCCCATGAATACGAATACAGCTACTATGCGAATGCCACGATGAATACAGATGCAACCGTTTATGGAGGACCCAGCACAACCCTGTATGCGCCCATCGGATCTGTTTTCAAAAAAGGACAAGTCCAAGTTATCAACCAAGAAAACAACTTCTTCTTTATCCGTTATTGGACGGACAAAATAAAACTCAAGCGGGGATATGTTGATATTTCTCAAGTCACTATTGATCCCCTCATACAAATTGTGGATGTGACCAAGACCTTTAAGGGCAACAACAACCTCATCTATCCCCAATCCACCCTTTATGCCGATAGCAATATAGCGACAGGAGCACCAATCGGAACTATATCCGAGTTAGAAGGCGTTACAGAATTCACCCCGCCGGAAAACAACATGCATTTTATAGAATATGGCGCCCCCGAAGGGATCAAAAGAGGATACATTCAAGGCAGCGAACTAATCCGGAAAGAAGGAGGGTTAGCCATAGCCATCGCCTCCAACGGAACCAGTGTCTACTACACCCCCAGCTTCGAATCCCAATCCGGCTCAGTCAGGGCTAACGAATATGTAACACTCCTACAAACAAACAGCACAGCCTCCTACATTGAATACAACACCCAAAACGGCAGAACAAGGGGATATGTAGCTAACGATTCTCTGCAGCTCCTGGATACCGACGATGTTCCTGAGCTGAATTATACCGAGGAATCTTATAAGACCACGAGCTCCCTAACAGTCTATTTCGGCCCCACAAACAAGTATGCCACGGTGGGATCAGTCAGCGAGGAGAAAGTCGTTACACGGCTGAGTTCGCCAACAGACACTCCTAACACCTATACATTTATTGAATACTCAACAGCAGAAGGGATCAAAAGAGGATATGTCGTCTCCTCAGGGTTAGTTGCATATGTTCCTCCAGCCGATCCCGTTGTTCCAGGTGACCCAGGTGTTCCAGGTGATCCAGCCACCGCGAAGTTATACAATTACGACACTGAAGGCTGGGTGACAAACGACAATGGCTGGAATCAC
>WRII01000003.1 GCA_009782825.1 Peptococcaceae bacterium | reverse complement strand
CCTGAGGGAGAGCATCCCCGAACTGGATGCTCCCTACCCTTGGCTGGGTAATAAGAAATTGGCTTTCGTTGCCAATTCTCATACATGAATTAGGAGTCTTTGTTTGTCGTGAAAATTCATGATGATAGGAATTGTTGAGGGGGGAGATGACTGGGGCTACTGTAAAAGATGTTGCACCTCCACCGAAAGAATTGGATTGTAGAATGCAAAATTGAAAGCAAGACTCGATTGGCTTGTTAAACCTGGATAATTTTATGAGGAGGCTTATATTATAAATGGAAAAGTCAAATAAAGCTATTTCAAATGAATTATTACATTTAAATGCAATAACGAATCCCATTGGTTATGAATGGAGTGGTAAAATATTAGGAAAATTCACATATACAAAAGTATACAAAAGAGGCACATTCCAGACTAAAAGAGGCATTATGGAATATAAATTATAAGGCATCTATTGGTCTGACGGCATCACTCTTTGAGCTGATTTTTTGTCGGCTTAGTGCTAGTTCTGAACTAACGGATGAAATTCTTCAAACTGTTAAGTATAAACTTAATGCTCTTTGGTTGGCATCTATAGATCCTCGATACACCCGTTTGTTACGTTATGATCTAGACAATGAACCATCTAAAGGGGGTGTTCATGGGCCTTTGTGGGTAACATCATCTGCTATTGAGGACTTGTCATGGAATTTTAATAATAAATCTTTTTATATTCATGAACCTATTGTTGGAATTGCATTATTAGCAGAATATATCACTCCTGAAAAAAAACTATTTCGTGAATGGTTTACAGATGTTCTGAAGAGGGCAGCTGAAGTTTATCCTTGTAGGTACAATTATAGTGATGATGGGGTTAATGAGAAAGAAGAATATGATTATTCAAGTGAGCCGCCTGTCTTCCGTGAGTTCTTTTTTGATTCAGATTCATATGATGAGGAAGTCGTAAAACAGAGAGCGAATATTTTCATGCAGTCCGTCAAGGACGATAACAATCCATACTTGCGTTCTTCCGAAGAAATGATAGAACTTGGGTTTAATGGAACACCCTATATTCTATAGAGGTGGACAATATGTCTTACTCAATGCCTGATTATATCCATAATGCGAATATCGCTACACCGATTATAAGATATATATGGGATGATACTCGCGCATCTTCTGATTTTAAATACGAAACTGGTGATTTAATACACAAACTGAAAGCGGTTAGTTTGCGTGGAAAGAGGGCTCTTGGTATTGGGATATATGAATGGATTATTTGGCGCTATCACTCTCTATCTGATGACCCCGACCACGAAGAAGAACGCCGAGGTCCCCTCGTCGCCCGCGAAGCCCTCGACCCCTCATTCGACTATCACCCAGACCAAGCCCCTGAACTGCTCGACAATTTCCTCAGCAGCGTATGGCCGATATCCTCCGGCCGTATCACTACCGCAAACCCTTCCTCCGCAGCCCCGAAGAGCTCATGGAATCAGGCATCGAGCACCCCTCCCGGGCCTTGCCGCCAGAATCGCCTGAGTGGCGGAAGTAAGGAAAACAAATTCTGTCAGAGACGATGGCCAGAATGAAACGATAGGCCCGATTATTGAAGGAGTTGTATCCTGCGGCCTGAGAAAGCAGGAGGGAAACAGGCATGACCCCTAAAGTCTACGCCAATAAAAGAAGCGTTTCAGCCAGAAAGAGCGGCAACACCAGATTTGCAAAAAGGAGTGATTTCGCATAAAATTGGTGGGAAGGTACATTTTACGTCATGGAGTTTCGATGTAAGGTATGAACGGACAAACGTTGTGCGCCATCAGGAGGCTTATACTGTAAATGGAAAAGTCAAATAAAGCTATTTCAAATGAATTATTACATTTAAATGCAATAACGAATCCCATTGGTTATGAATGGAGTGATGTCGTATCAGGGAGATTTACTGATATGCGCTTCAGATATTGTCATTAACATTCAATAAGAAATCTTATTATATTCATGCACCCATTGTTGGAATTGCATTACTAGCTGAATATATAACTCCCAAAAAAGAAGTGTTTCGTGAATGGTTTACAAACGTTTTAAGAAAAGCCTCTGAAGCTTATCCATGTAGTTTCGATTATGATAAAATTGATACCAAAGGAAAATATGACGACACAAACGATCCTCCAGTCTTCCGCGACTTCTTTTTTGGTTCAGAACCCTATGATGAGGAAACGGCCAGACAGAATTCAAGGAATTTCATGCAATCCGTCAAGGGCAGCAATAATCCCTATCTGCGGTCTCCGGAAGAAATGATTGAGTTGGGATTCAAGGGAACTCCCTATACAAGTCAAGCTGCACTGTGAGTGTCTGGGACATCCCGCTGCATGGCCGGTCTCGGCCCTCCACTCCCTTCACGCATACCGCCCTCTCAAATGCTCCATATGCCAGATAAATCGCGACACATCGCTGAAATTTGCATTCACCGCCAAATTTCTCAAAGCAATGGCACACGCCTTTTTCTCCCGGGCACGCCGTCCGGCGCTCAAAGACTGGCTTTGCTTAAAAAATTCCTGTATAAATTCGAAACGCCTCAGCGCGTCGGCCATGGCCTCTTTTTGCAGGGGAACCAGCCCCAGACAGATCATCTTATCCTTTCGGCGCTTAACGGAAATATCTCGATATAATTCTTCTACCGGTATGCGGTTCAGCCCAGCCTCCACAAAAAGGCGGAGACGAGAGTATCTGCCTATATCGGCATTGCATTTTGCCGCATAGAGAAGTTTAAGGAATCGTTCTTCCCCCATAGTTTGACAAACACTTCGCAGCCAACCGATATCAAAAACTCCTTCCCTGATCTCTTGTGCGCTCAGCAGCGTCACTCTCACGCCTGTCACACAGGAATTAATGTTGTCTGATAATGCCTGGCCCGGCCCCACTTGATTGCACAACTCTTCGTCAGACAATTCCGTGTCAGGCAGCTCTTGGTCAGAAAATCCTTTGCCAGACAACTCTTTGTCAAGTAATTCTTTGTCAGATAAATCCTGGCCAGATAAATCCTTGTCTGAATATAGCCGACAGCTAATGTCCTTCAATTTTGCCGTGATTTGGTTTGACGCAACTTGCCTTGACAAGGCGAACAAATCCCGATCAGACAAATCATCCATCGTATGGATGCGCAGAAACTCTATCGCCCGCAAGAATCCGGGCCACGCCAAATATTCGGCAATAATCGGCGCCCAAGCCGGCACATACATGGCAGCTTCCAAGAGTCTTTTTTCTGTAATGGCCCTGCCCTCACCCAAAGTGACTTCGTCTGTCTTGGGAGTCCCTTCATCGACCTCAGGTGTGAATGTGTTGACCTTGGACTCAGCCGCTTGAAGAACCTGACACAAACTATGGGCGTTGTCTTCCGTTCCCGGTGACGACGCCCTCAACAAGGAAGACAGTACCACCTTCCTTGTCAATTGGCTTGGGCAGGCATCTCCATCACCGCCACCGTCGTCCAAAGTCTCCCCGGCCAGAGCCGCCAAAATCCCCACAAAAGCATGAACCCCTTCGTGATAGGTAATCTCCATCGCCAAATGGCTCACCGGCGTTGCACTGTCGCCGCGTCCCAGTTCAATCTCAATCACACGGGCGCTCAGCGTCTTGACTACCTGCTCCAAAAGGGAAATTTCATGGGATTGAGCTGGATCTCGGAGATCCTGAATATCCTGAACACCTTGAATTTCCTTAACCTCCTGTATTCCCTGGATTTCTTGAGTTTCTTGAGCAATCTGAACCACCTGAATTTCCTGGTTTGCTTGGATTGCCTGGTCGTCATGAGTATTTTGACCTCCTTGAATCCTCCGGGTCTCCGGAGCTCTCAAGATTTCCATGGCCTCCTTTAGCCCCTTCACACAAAGGTATTGGTAGAGCAAATCAGGCTTCACCAATCTCTCAACCACAGCCTTAGCCATGTGTTTGGCCGTCAGTCTCACACAAGGCCTTCCACTCACTTGTCCCAGATAAATACATAATGCCGCATATTCCAGGAAAAAACCCTCACTAACATTTTTCTCACCAAGACCCTCTTCCATAAGATCCAACACAAACTCTATCTCCTTGACATCAGCCAAACACACATCTTCATGTCTCTCCCTGTCACCGGCCTCTGAGTTCAGATATACCCCCTGTCCCCACATGGGTGCTGGAACCTTCCTTAACAGACCCACCATGACATCCTGCAGCACTGCGAAAATATCCTCAGGCGCGAACTCATAGATAAACTTCTCAATGATAGCCATAGACAGCAGCCCATAAGCCCGCTCAGAAAACTCCTTGGCACATTCCCGGGCCACCCCCAAAGGGAATTCTTGATCCAAAACCTTATCGACCTGAGGCAGCCGCTTTGGCTCACTTCCCTCAGACATCCGATAGGCTAAACTCACGGCCAAAACCTCACCCAGCGTCACCCGGTTTTCCCGGCGCCAAGCTCGCCACACCTCAGGCAGCACAAAATCGTCAAGGGTATATGTTCCTTCCTTCTTCAGGGCTGTAGTATGGGGCCGCACCAGGTAAGTCAAAGATCCCAATCGTGTTTCCTCTTCTGTCAGGTCATAATTGACCCGCACAAAGGTAAAATCCTTATGGGCCTCAACCTTAGCACACATGGCCGCCAGCAGTCCCATCATTCTTTTTCTTTTCACACCTGACAGTTTCCCGGATATATCCTCTATTCCCTGTACAGAGGCCCTCCCCATAACTCTATCACTCAAGTCCGGCCGATACCGGGGATCAAAGAGCCCCAAACCGTTTTCCGGTGAATTCTCATTCCCATGCCGGCTTTGCAGACGTTGGATAAGCCCCTGTTCCCTTGCCGAACGCTTTTCCGGCGGCGCAGCCTCTATCGCCTCCCGTACAGCCGCCGCCACGTTCTGAACCGCGTCCCCTCGCGGCACGCCCTCCCCTCTCCCCTTATATAGGGTTCCTTGCGGTTGATATCCTTCACCTGTACATCCATACATTGCCAGTTGCAGCAGCATCTCCAAACCGGCTACCCTCTTGCTTTCTTTTTTATCACCGCACAACTCTCGCGCACAGCCAAGAGCCGCCTCCGGCGCCTGATGCAACAAAATAGTTAACCCCGCCGCTCTCATTTCCACTGATTTCAGCGCCAACAGATTCATAAGCGCTGTCCTCTCCGGGATTGTCAATTCTCCCCGCGCACAACCCAGCTCCTTGCCTTCCTTCCCTCCCGTCCGCACCATATCCTCAAGGCGTGTGGCAGCCAACAGGCGCACAGACATGCTCTTATCATTCAGACAGGTAAAGAGAAACTCCCTCTCTTTCAGCGTTCGGGGCATCCCTATAAAAAGATCAACAAACTTGCGCCGGATTTCCGCCTCACACTCCGCCATCATTTCCATAAGAGTCTCCACTTTGCCCACGTCAAAATCCCAGGCCGCGATCAGAAACAAGTTGGCATATACACATTCCCGGCTCAGCGACCCGCGAAAAAACTCTCCCTCCAGCCTGTATCCCTCAGCCGGCACACCTGCCGGCAGAGCTGCCAGCGCCTCAAAATATCGAGTTCGAGCCTCAGCTCTCCGCAGAGCCTCTACACTGCGGCTGATCCCCTGCACCCCTTCCCGCGACCCCATAGGAGCCATATAGGCTATATCAAAATTAGCCATACTCAAACATAAAATATCGAGATCCCCATCTATCATATCTGTCATGTTCGCCTTTGGCATATTCTCTAAGCCGCAACACCCCAGATCCATCTGAACAGGTTTATGATCCAATTGGGTAGTAAAAGAAAGAGCTGTGAGCTTTTGCGATTTACGATCACTCACAATCAGGTCCCTCAACACCGGCACAACATCCTCCACATCATACAACGACATCGCCCAGAGCCTCGCAAAAAGAGGTTCCGTTTCATCCCAGGGAACCTCCCGGCGCGCCACAGGGTCACACGCATAAGCCAGAGCCAAGGCGGCCAGATTTTCCAACTTGTGGCCATCCAGCACAGTATGTCCCAATCCCATCCATACAGTGACCCCCCGCCGAACCAACTCATCACCCAAGAGATCATGATCCAGCACACACGTCATCATCTGCATCTGAGCTTCCAGGCGTCCATGATCTCCCACTGCCAAAATCCTGTGACGCCATTTCCCTTCCAGAATTCTCCTCTGCAGCAGATCATACATATCCTGCCGCGCCGACTTCAGCATGCCACACAACAGCGTGGGATCCATCCCCTTCTCATTATCCTCCTCAAGGCAGACGCCGCGAATTCCTTCAAGAACAGACTCATCCCCGTCATCAAGAGCCAAAGCCACCAAATTCCCCACAAGAAACTCTCCCAGCCCCCTGACTTCTTCCGGAGCGTCCCCATAATCCCAACCCTTCGTTTTGCGTTTAGCCGTGCGTTGAAAAATCTGTCCGCTGAGATCAAAGAATTCCCTTGGCAAAAAAACACAGCCCATGAGCTGCACAAATTGCCGTATATACGCCTGCATAGAACTGGAACGAAAGGATCTGCGGTAAGGACTCGGGGCATACGGATACAGCTGCAGCCGGGCCACACATCTGCCCACATGATCCGCCAATGCCTTATCTTTCGTCACCCCTTCCACAAAAGAACGTACCCCCTGCTCATACATATCCGACAAAGAGCCGGGGTTCGGCTTCATCAGCGTATCCACAAGACGCAAATAGCCAGGTTGGCGCAAAAGATATCCCCCACAAATATACTCCCGGTAAGCTGCCGCAATTTCACCGAGGCGCCCTTTTTCCAAAGCCAGACCCTCAAGACGTCCAGAAGCCTCCCGATAATAAGACCCTGACGATTTCTTTGTTCCCATAAAAAAACTCCCTTTTTTAGTGTGGCTTAGCCACTTCTGTCAAATCCGTTTTTCCGTCATTCTCCTGTTTGTGTTCCTCCCGGGCTAAGGTCCACTGATCCCGTGCCAGAGTCACAAATTTACGATATCGGCTTTTATCCTCATGGTGCACCACCATACTAAAACAGCGGATGGCTTCCCGATAGTTTTTAAAACGTCTATGCAATTCTCCGGTCATGTACAGCAGCTGCATTTCCGACGTATTGCTTGGCGCAAAATCCCCATGGATATAGGACTGTTCATAATGCCTCAGCGCCTCTTTAAGATAAGTTTCCTCGCGCATGCTGTCTTTTTGCGCACGGAAGAGCCAAGCCAGACGAATATTGAGTCCGGCACGGTTGATATGGTTTTCATGGATAATATCCGCCAAAGTCAGCGCCAAGAGATAGGCCGCAATGACATCAAAAAGAGTGCGCTCCTGGCAGAACGACTTGGTGTGAGAAAGACGCCAATCTCCCACAACCTTCTCCACTTGGCCCCGCACATGAGCGGGAATCCGCGAAGAATCTTCAAAAAACCCATAAGAACACTTCGGACATATGATGACAAAATAATGCAATGGGTTCGGGTCTCCAGGAGAAAATACCTGGCAAAAATCCGTCTCAATCCGAATCGGTTTCACATAGCGCGATCTTATTTTTTTAGACGTGAATGCCGCTTGGCACAAGGGGCAGACGAATTTCTTATCATAAAGAACTTCGAGTTGAGATCCCTCATCCAGCTGAGATTTCTCAGGCGGAGGATAATCCCCTTGCCCCATACCACGAACCTGTTCCGGAATCTGATCGGTTCCGTCAGACATGGCAGATCCTCCTCGATTAATAGATGTGATATTTGAGAAGATCATTTGCAGACAGTATCAACTTTTTATAGTTTCTCAATCTTCTCTAAAATCATCCCTGTTTAATCAAAGATTATTCAATATCGAAATTCTCTGAACTGAAGTTTGCATAGTACCGGCCGGTTTGCGCCGTAAATTTCAGAACACAATAGTCCGGGTCTGTAACCCCTTGCGAGTAATATTGGATATCGCCCTCTTGCCAAATCATCTCTTTGCTGGCTGCGTCCTCCAGCACTTCCATTGTGCCTTTGAGCATGACGCCGCGGAAAAACCTTTTATCGCAAAAATAGATACAGGCTTTGGGGTTGATCCTGTATTGCGCCACACGCATGGACGAGGTGTTCGTCGTAAAATAGAACACCTTTATACCCTCGCGTTTTCTTGGCGGCAGCATGGCTTTTGAATTGGGAAACCCCTCACCGTCTACTGAGCTAATGAAAGAAACGCTCTGTTTGTCAATCAGATTGCCAAGTGTTTGTGTCGCATCTCGCATCATTAAAACCATCTCCCAAATATATTCTTTTTGTCTCTGCTCAGTATACTACAAACATGCGCCTGTTCGCAAAAGAGGACTGGTCAACTCATAAGAAATGTATTATGCTTGAGAGTGAATATCATAGGGAATGATAATAGTACCTTACAGACGCGAAGCGTCAACAAAAAACAAGAAAATCCAATACTGACCACTAACCGCTGATCACTGACCACTTGCGGGCAAAGCCCGCGTTAGTACCTTACCGGTCAAACATACGGAAATAAAATCTATTAAGGGAGGTGTCAAGAACTATGATTTATTTTGATAACGGAAGCACCTCACACCCCAAAGCCCCCGGTGTACCACAGGCAGTTAAGGAAATTCTGGAACGCGGGTGCTTTAATATCAACCGTGGAAGTTATGCAGGCGCATATGAGATGTCCTCCCTTGTGTATGACACAAGAGAAAAAATTGCCGCGTTGTTCGAGTGCGCAGACAGCAAACAAGTCGTATTCACCGGCAGCGTCACTCAGTCACTCAACATGGCGCTCAAAGGTTTGTTGCGTCCCGGGGATTGCGTTGTCACTACGCACATAGAACATAACGCAGTTGTCCGCCCGCTTGCACAGCTGCACGCGCAGGGCGTTCATGTTGACGTTGCCCAATGCGGATCTGACGGCAGGCTTGATCTCTGCGATATGGCATCAAAAATAACCGAGCGAACAAAACTCGTTGTCATGTCACACGCCTCAAATGTCTGCGGCGCCATATTGCCCATACGCGAAGTCGGTGAAATTTGCCGGAAACGGGGAGCGCTGCTCTTGATCGACAGTGCGCAGACCGCCGGGGTACTCCCCATTTCTATGGTGAAGGACGCTATTGATATTTTAGCTTTTACCGGACATAAGGGGCTGCTCTCCGCCCAAGGTCTCGGCGGCCTCGTTCTGTCCCAGAAAATCGCGGATGAAATCACTCCGGTGATTGCCGGCGGAACCGGCAGCCATTCCCATATTGCGGATATGCCTGATGAGCTGCCCGATAAACTGGAAGCGGGAACCTTGAATCTTCCCGGGATTGCGGCGCTCTCAGTCGCATTGGATTATATAGCGGAGATGGGCGCCGATACTATTTTTGCACGGGAAATGCAGCTCTTAGCCCGTTTGACTGATGGACTTTCTGACATTTCAGGCGTACGCATGATAGGACCGGAAAATCCAGCAGAAAAATGTGCCATTGCAGCCTTAGACTTCCCGGAAAGGGATAACGCAGCTGTCGCAGTCAGATTGGACGAGGAGTACGGCATCATGACGCGATGCGGCTTACACTGTGCCCCAGCCGCGCACAAAGCGCTTGGCACATTTCCCCGCGGCGTGCTGCGCTGTTCGCTGGGACATCTGAACACAGAAGCCGAAGTGGACAAGCTGCTTTCGGCACTCACTCACATAACCCAGGACAGGTAAAAGACTATGGATATAAAACAGCTTGAAATATTTGTCTGCTTAGCCAGAACCCTTAATTTTTCAAAAGCGGCAGAAGAATTATACATCTCTCAGCCGTCCGTCAGCGCTCAGATAAGTTCGATGGAAAAATCTTTAGGCGCCCAACTTTTTGTCCGTAATACAAAAGGAGTCTCTCTCACAAAGACCGGGCTCAATGTGCTGGTCTATGCTCAGAAAATCCTTTCTCTGCGGGATCAAGCCATTCATAGTGTGAATGGGGGTCAAAATACAGATGGCACGATCGATATCATTTCATCTTCTATACCGGCGCAACACGTGCTGCCTGAAATTATCGCGTCCTTTCAAAACCACTGGCCCAAAATTGTATTTCACGTGGAACAAGCTGACAGTCACCGGGTTGAACAGGAGATGAGCAGTTTCCGTTACGATTTTGGACTGATGGGCACCCTCCCTGACGATCATCGTTTTACCTATTACCCTGTATATGATGATGAACTGGTTTTGGTCATTCCAAAAAACGTTGAGCAAAAAAATAAATCAATCCAAGAAAACTTTGCGGATTTTATTCGGCAAACTCCATTTATTATGCGAGAACCCGGCTCCGGCACTCGCAAAGAAATTGAAAACCTGCTCTCTAAAATCGGCGTTGGGTTGCGTGATCTGCGTATCCCAGCCTATTTTTCGGACGCTCACAGCATTCTTTTGGCTATATCACGCGGGATGGGCGTGTCATTGATTTCTAAAATAGCTGCCACTATGTATGTGGAAGCCGGGCTGCTAAAAGCTGTTGAGATGAACGATCCCTTATTCCGGCGTCAAATCTATCTGCTCTGCAATAAGGAGTTATGGTTGTCGCCCATGCAACATGCTTTTGTTGACTACACCCGGCAGTTTTATCGTAGTGCGGCCTACAGGCGCCAGGAGTCAGAATGAGAGAATCGGGCCGCGTTATGCTGTCACGATGATGTGACTCTCTTCTCGCGGAATGACCTCTCCCACCATACAGCAGGAGGGTTCCTGACCTCTCAGCGCCTCGAGCAGTGCGCCGGCATCGTCCGGATGAACACTCAGCAAGAGTCCGCCCGAAGTCTGAGGATCAAATAATATTTCTTCCATCGGCATGGATAGTCCCTGAAAACTGACCTTATTCTGCAAAAACGTTCGATTTTTAACCCCTCCGCCGGTAATCAAATATTCTGCGGCCAGCCTTTCTGCTTCACGAATATACGGCACTTCTCCCGCATCCACATGGATGGAGTATCCCGGTGCAACCATTTCGTTGAGATGTCCCAAAAAGCCAAATCCGGTTACATCGGTACAACTATGGAGACGATAGAGTTTGGCAGCTTCAAAAGCGTATTTATTTAACCTCTGCATACTGCTTAGTGCCTGCCGGTAGCTTTCTTCCGTCGCTTCACCCGCTTTGTAAGAAGTCGTCACCATTCCCACCCCCAACGGTTTCGTCAAGAGTATTCGGTCACCGATTTTACAGCGATTGTTGTACATAATCTTGTCCGGGTGGACAATCCCAGTCACCGAAAGGCCATATTTAGGCTCCTTATCGTTGATCGAGTGTCCGCCGCACAACACTCCGCCCGCCTCTAATACCTTTTCAGCCCCGCCTCGCAGGATTTCCCCCAAGACGGCGGGATCTTCCTCCTCCGGGAAACACACGATATTGAGCGCGGATACGACCTCGCCCCCCATCGCATAAATATCGCTCAGCGCGTTGGTCGCTGCAATTTTCCCAAAAAGATAGGGGTCATTCACCATGGGCGGAAAAAAATCCAACGTGCTAATCATGGCAAGGTTATCGGTCAATTTATAAACGGCTCCATCATCCGAGGTCCCAAACCCCACCAGCAGATTAGGGTTATCAAAGTGTGGAATATTGGAAACCGCGTCCTTTAGCATTCCTTGCGGCAGTTTAGCAATACAGCCTCCACATGAAGTGAAGGTGTTCAGTTTTCTTGTATCCATCTTCTCTACCCTCCCAGCGGCACGTACGCGCCATTCGAGGTCATAATGTAACAGCGTTCCATATCTTCATGCTCCGGGACACTTGGTGCGCAAACAGATTCCAGACGGACACATACTCCGCACGAGGCGCTTAATTCGCGCGGAACAGGCATCATTTTAGCCGATATACTTTCTTTTAGGCACTGCTTGAGAAACCGCATCGCCCCGAAATGTGTGTGAAAGGTTGCCAGATACGTCATGCGTTCACTGCCTTCGTCAGGGTCATGGTATAGTGCCCACTCCCCCCTTTTACCGAAACGCAGAATCCTTTTGACTGAGCAAAGCGGCTGCAATTTTCCACACACACTTGGTTGTCAACCAACACTTCAATTTCATCTGCGCCATCAATGACACGCCTCAGCCTCAACACCGGCTCCGGGCAGGAAAGCCCGCAAGCGTCAACCTTTTTTTTCATGGCGATACCCCCTGTTTTTGAGATAGTTTCTTTGTATTAAAGACAGCAATGAGAAATACAAGTGCCGCACATATCGCAAAAGCAATACGACCATTTGGTGTAACGCCCGCGCCTGATGATGCCAAGCCAAAATTATGGCAAATCGCCGCACCCACGAAAAAGCCCCATACCGTTACTCCTGAGTCGCTGTTGCCACTGCCGGCCAAAACCAGCTGCCGCAGCGGACATCCCCCTAACAGAACCGAACCAAACCCTACTAAATAGAGTCCCAAAATATTCCATATCCATTCGGTGTGGGCAATCGGCTGGTCCGCAAACCCGACAGCAAATTTTCCGGTTATGAGATTGCCGATAAGAACCGTCACTAAAATAACGGCAAAAGGCATCAGCATATGAAAATCTTTGAATAAGACGGCGTCGCGAACACCACCAATGAAGCACAAGCGCGAGCGTTGAGCCGCACCCCCCACAATCAAGCCTCCGGCAAGCGACAGCAATAACGGAGCGTGCAGTGACCCGGGGCCGCTTCCGCTGAAAAGCACAAACGCAGGGGCGGCGATCACCAAAACAAGCAGAAGCAGATTAACCACGGGCAGACCCGCCCCTTCACTTGCCGGCTGCTCATAGCTGCGCTTCAGCGAAAAACCACGATTCAAAAAGACGATGCCGGTTAAGATTCCGCCAATGAATCCCACAAGCCCAATAACAGCATTCAGATCACCGCCGGCCATACGCAGCACCATGCGCAGAGGACACCCCAAAAAGATGAGCGCTCCCACCATAACACATATCCCAAGAACAAACCGTGTAAATGGTGACGAACCTCCTTTGGGCGCATGATCTTTTTTAAGCAGTCCGATTATAAAAGCCCCTAACACGATTCCAATAATCTCCGGACGAATGTATTGTACTGCCTCTGCCTGG
Source organism: Peptococcaceae bacterium (assembly GCA_009782825.1). Taxonomy (GTDB): domain Bacteria; phylum Bacillota; class Desulfitobacteriia; order Desulfitobacteriales; family Syntrophobotulaceae; genus WRJI01. The sequence goes on along the minus strand of WRII01000003.1, from coordinate 81,720 downwards.
TGCAATCCCAACGCCCCGGCGGTGTCGCGAATAAAACAGGCAATACAAAGCGCCATATTCGCCGGGTTCCCAAATACGCCTAAACAGACAGCCACTAAACCAACAATCAGGCCGGCAATGGCAACGCCTATTTTTTGCTTCATGTCCATTCCTCCTGATTTCTTGCTATACTCTAATGCGGGCTTTGCCCGCAAGTGGTCAGTGATCAGTGGTTAGTGGTCAGTATTGGATTTTCTTGTTTTTTATTGACGCTTCGCGTCTGTAAGGTACTATAATCAATTATACGGTTATAAATACGACTTTTGAAATATCTAATTATAATAATTCCCTTATCTTTTATCAGCAATCGTAATATAGGGATTAGGGTGCAGCGCAATCATTATGTCATTATGCTATAATCACAGATGAAGCTTTAGCACAGTCGTTATGAGGGAATAAACAGTATGATTTATTTAGAAACAGGGTCTTTTGATCCTACCTGGAACTTGGCTTTTGAAGAATATTGTTTGAAAGAGGTGACTCAGTTTCCGGAAATTATCCTTTTGTGGCAAAATAGCAACGCTGTCATACTGGGACGCTACCAAAATGCTGAAAAAGAAGTCAATGCAAAAGCCGTCCAGGATATTGGCGCGAAAATAGTTCGGCGTTCCACGGGAGGCGGCGCTGTGTACCATGACATGGGAAATCTCAATTATTCTTTTATTTTCCCTGTGGAAAGGACAGAAGATATTGATATCCACACTCTCTCTAAGCCTATAACCGACGCCCTGAATAAATTAGGAATACCGGCAGAGATCCAAGGCAGAAATGATATTGTTCTAAACAGCAAAAAAATATCCGGCGCCGCCCAGCGTTACCATCGGGGCAGAGTGCTGCATCACGGGACTTTGCTATTTGACTCAAACTTGGATATTCTGGAAAAGGTTCTTTGCGCGGATATTTCAAAAATTACGTCTAAAGGAATCTCTTCCGTAAGGAGCAGAGTGGCTAATATTCAGGATTATTTACATATCAAAAATTATGATATTAATGCCTTTAAGAAAGATCTCTTGAATACCTTAGCTATGAACAATGACTTCGAATCATATAGTTTAACCGATCAAGATCTTGACAAGATAAGGGTGTTACAGCACACAAAATACCAAACATGGGATTGGAACATGGGCAGTTCACCGCCCTTTACATACAAAAACAGTAAACGATTCCCCGGCGGACAAATTGAAATCCATGTGCATGTTGAAAGAGGAACCATACAGAGATGTAAAATCTGGGGGGATTTTTTAGGACTCATTTCGTTGGACGAACTGGAAGCGTCACTGCAAGGCGTCAGATACACGAAAACCGATGTGCTTGAAACGCTAAAAAATTTGGATCTTCGTATGTTTTTGGGAAGCCTTTCCGCAACTAGCTTTGTCGAGTGTCTGTTTCAAGAGGCAACATTACCCTTATTGGAGTGATCAGTCTTTGTTTCCTTGCGGATGCGCAAGGCGACGATCATATTCCCCACAGACAAGAGCGCGGCAAAAACAAATACATACTGCGGTCCCAGCTGCTGCCAAAGCTGTCCGCACAAAACCGCGCTGCCAATGCTCAGCACATGGTCGAGGGCCATGCCTGTTGACAGCGTCGGTGTCACATCCTCCGGCGCAATGGCTATCGAGCGCATATATACGGCGCGTACCATCCCGAACTGCATCGTCAGACGGTCGGCCATGTTAATCGCAAAAGCCAGCACAACGGCCAGACCCACTGCCTGGACCCAGCCTGTGGAAAGACCGGCGCTGAGAACGCCGTAGGCTATGTAAATGAAAAAAAAGGCGGCTGCCTCGATTGCCATAACACGTGCCGTTCCATAACGGTCGATCCAACGCCCGACGGCAGGTACGAGGGGAATGCCAACGGCTGCCCCTGCGATGGCCAGCAAACCCATCGTATCTGCCCCGAACCCCATCAGATCGATCAGAACCCACGGGCCATACACAAGCATGATTTGCTTGCGTGCGCCGAACAAGGCGGACAGCAGATAGAATATGGCGTATTCTTTGCGGAAGACGAGAGTGAATGTGCGCCGCTTCTTTTCCTTGCCGATCAAGCGCTGCATATATACCAGCAACCCGAAAGTGACGGCGAAAACACCGGCGGCAATGAGAAAGATACTCTTAACCGGAGTGTCGAAAGAAAAGGAACCTGACTTAAACCCCACAAACACGATAATGCCGGCGACCATGGTAAATGCTGTACGTACCCCGTTGAGGCGGCCCAGCATCGAACCGAAGCTGCCCTTTTCGGCAAGCGACATTCCCAGGCTGTCCGACAATGGCATAAACAAGTGCTGGCCTAAAGAAAACATGAATAGAAAGATCAGCATAACCCCAAATGACGGCGTCACAAGACCTAATGTCGTCAAACCGGCAACGCAGAGCACCTGCGCGACGATCGAAAGGCGTATATCGCCTATAAATGACAAGAGCGAAACAATAAAAATACAGATTACACCCGGAATTTCCCGCGGAAACTCTAAGAACCCGCGCTGGAAAGCGCTGGCATCATAGACCTCCTTATAATAATTCGCCAGCACGTTTTCTGACAGTCCGATACCCAGACCCGTCAACGCGATAACCGCCATAAAGACCCATACCGCTTTCCCCCTTTTGTTGCCCACAACCGCTTCACCATCCGTTCATGATGTCATTATACGCCTGCTCTGGCTTCAGCACCAGCAGGGAGATGGCCTGGGCTGCCCTGGGAATTATATACGGATGTTCCTGATAATACTTTTATAGGTATTATCAGGGTCTGGCGCTTCACGGTGTCTTCCGTTGAGCGTCCTCATAGCTCTCAATTTTCCTGTCTTTCAACAGTGCTGACAAACTGCGATCATAGGTCTTTTCCATCGCCTCACTGAAAAAACAAGCAGGAAATTTCCCGTCCTTCGTGTGAAAAGCGACACAGGCACAGCATTTGCCATGGCGCTGACAGGCATACGTGCACGGACAGCTTATAGACGTGTTAGACTCACAGGACATCTTAGGATCCTCCTTTCCCGTCCCATTCTCCACAGGAGTAGACTTATCTCCATTTTCCCAGTCCAAGATACTTATTGGTCGCGGCTGTACCGGACTTGGAATCGGGCTGCATCCTCATGCACGCTCGAACGCCATCGAGGGTCTCAGGGATGGTCACGCTCTCCTGCGGGATGTTGATGGCGTACATGATGTTGTCGCCGCTCTCCACGATAGAATCCTCCCATAGGCCGATCTCATACATATCGCCCCTGGGATTGCCCAGGTCACGGGCATAGCGAAATAGGCTGGCATTGCCCAAGAAACCATCTTCTATTCTCACCACACGGATACGATCGTGCTCTTTGAACGCCTCGAGCGCCTGTTCCTTGGTAATTTTTCCATTTCTGCCATGGGCGAGAACAGTGATGATATGGCCGTGGGTCACAGGCGTGTGCACCAAAATCCCAGTGGCCTCTATATGGGGCATGATGTTCATCAGATCTACCGCCTGATGGCTGGGCGCCTTGTCCATTTGCAGCGCGTTGGTAAGCCCTCTGTGATAATCCCCGGGATCAGCTACGCGCCGGATAATCGTGATTGCCACGCGGTCTACGCCATATTTGCGGTCCAGGCAGTCAACCGAACGCATGAGCCCTGTGGTGTTGCAGCTTGTAAGCTTCAAGTAGTCTGCGCCCAAGCCTTTCTCGTAGTTAGCGTATCCATGAAAAAACACGTCCGCCACGGAGTTCTTTTCCCCGCCTTGGAATATGGCCTTGACCCCGGCCTTTTCGTAGAGTTCCTTGTTTTTCGCGCCAACGCCGCCGGGAGAGGAATCCAGCATCACGTCGACCTTACTGACTAAATCCATGAATGTACCTGATACCGGGATATCCAACGCGTCGAATGCGCTTTTGTCCGCCCCCTCTACAAGGTACAGATCATAGGGCATCCCTTTCTCTTTCAATGCCCGGACACTGAGGGTGGGAGCCAAATCAGCAACGCCCACCAGATTCATGTCCCCTTGTAACGCTACTCCGTCCGCCAGTCTTTGGCCAATAACTCCGTATCCTGCCACACCTACGTTAATCATGATTTCACCTCCAAATGTGTTTAAAATCGCGTCCTTCTAAACTACCACCGGCAAAGTAGACCCTCCGTATGGCATGATCAGCGCTGTAGCATTCTCGCCCCACCTCGCAAACGCCGCATCCACAGCCGCTTGAACAGTTGAAAAGGGTTTCATGAAAATGCTGGCCACCAAGGCGGGCTCCATCTCGCTTACCAGATAAATATCCGCGCTCTTCAGCACCAATCCGATGGCCGCTGCCTTATGGCCACCCAGCTGAAAATCTTGTTGAATCCGCGCCACCATCTCCATTGGACTCTTGGAATTTGTCATCCACTCCTCAAAAACATCTTCACCCAATCCTTCTTTGCATGATCCGACGAGAATGATGACGCCGCCGTTTTTGACGGCGTGTTTCGCGTTATCCAACGCTTTCTGGGTCTGGTACAGGTTCAGGTCTTTGGGAGCGCCTCCCTGAGAGGCGATCACAATGTCTGCCCGCTCGCTGATTTCCTTGCGGTACAACCGATCCAAAAATCGGCAGCCCCTCCGATGAGCTTCAACAGCGTGTCCCGCTGCGGCATGGATAATCTCCTTATGCTCATCTACCACAACATTGACAATAAAATCGAGTGGACAGTATGCCAACGCCTCCTCAATATCCTCTCGAACGGGATTGCCTTCCAGCCGCCCGGCAGCCGCCTCTGGCAGCACCATGCGGCTGTGGTTCGACTGAATCGCCGCCCTTGTTGAGACCCCCGGCATGATAGCCTTGGCGCCGCCGCTATATCCGGCGAAGTAGTGATACTCGATATTGCCTATACCGATTCGCCGATCCGCTTCAGCCACTACGCGAGTAATATCCACCGGCGTTCCCAGACGCGTGGTTCCCATGTGGACGATATCCCCAGGGTCACCGTCGACACAGCGAATCTGACTGTACACCGCTTTTCCAACTAACTTTCTCATCTCGTCCTGAGTTTGTCTGCGGTGGCTGCCCAGCGCAAAAACTACTGTGACATCCGCCGGGGTTATCCCTGCCTGCCACAGCTCGTTCAACACAGGAGGAAGGATTTTATAGCTGGGCACCGGCCGGGTGATATCACTTGTGATAATGGCAACCCTTTCTCCGGGTTTTACAATTTCGGCAAGGCGAGAGGTCCCTATGGGATGCCGCAGGGCCGCCTCCACCACGGAAACTCCTTTTTCCGGCAGATCTACCTTATTGGGGTGTAAAATGCCAATCACATTCTTGTCAGGGAGATCACATATTTGGGGCTTGGTTCCAAACCCGATTTCCAGCCTCATATCCTGGCACCTCCTGATTTGCGTGCAGTTTCAGCGATTCCCGCACACAGCCCACAGATTTAACCCTGTTTTTCCAGTAGTGAGCCATATCTCAATGCCTTGACCACGGGCAACTCCTCACCGGTCAAAAACCGTATCAAGGATCCTCCTCCGGTACAGACATAGCTGACTTTTGTCCCATATTTATGGGTCGCCGTAATGCTGTCGCCGCCTCCGATGACGGTATATGCGTTTGCCTGATCCAGCGCGTCCCAGATCGTTTGGGTTCCGAGCCCGCTCTCTTCCTTCTCAAACACTCCCATCGGCCCGTTCACAAACACAACTTTAGCGGCCCGGATTGTGTCCCCAAAGGTTTGTGCAGTTTTGCTTCCTATATCCACAACAAGCTCTCCCTCCGGCGCCCCGCCAAGCTCGCATTCTTCGCGCTTGCCGTCTTTCACGTATCCCAAATCCATGGGCAGCATAATCTTGCTGCGATATTCAGACAAAAGCTCCTGTGCCGTGCCCAAAAGGGTGTCGTAGCCCTGCCTTTTAATAAACTGTCTCGATGCTTCGCCTATCTCATCCCCGTTCGCCCACAACATCACATGCGCCACGAGCCCGCCCGCAAGGATTTTATCGGCGATGCCTCCGTTTAATGCTGTGCTCATCATCAGGAAGGCGTCGTTTATCTTGGCGCCGCCCAATACAAACACGCAGGGTCGTTCCGGATTTTCCATCACTCCCGATATCACGCAAAATTCCTCCTCAAACAATCTGCCCATCGCAGATGGCAGTACCTGCTCGAACCCGCACAACGACGGCTGGTCGCGGTGCGCCGCCGCGAACGCGTCGCAAACGTACAGATCCGCTAACGGCGCAAGTTTTTGTACCAGCAATGTTTTCGCCTGTTGTTCATGTGTCAAGTGCAGATTCAGTTCAAACAGTGTTTGTTCTTCGGCGACGTACCGTACATTGTCAAGCAGCAAAATCTCACCGTCTTTGAGGATTTTTATGGCTTCCCTCGCCGCCGGACCGCATACGTCGTCAATGAATTTGACCTCCCGGCCCAGAAGCTCCGACAATACCTTGGAGTGGGGCAGGGTGGTGTGGAAATTCTTGTACTCGATATCACTGCCCTGATGCGCCAAAAGTACCAGCCTGGCTCCCTTATCGGATAGCTCCTTCAGCGTAGGCACACAGGCTTTGATGCGTGTCGTATCCTTCAATCCCCCGGTTTCCCAATTAATCGGCTGGTTTATATCGATACGGCAGAGCACCGTCTTGCCCGTTACATCAATATCGTCAAGCGTGTTTATGCCGAATCTCATGGTGTGCTCCTCCCTTCTCCTTCATGGTCTTAGGGGGTGCGTTGCAGCACATTCCCTCTGTATCGTGGGCGGCCTCCATGATGATTTCGCTGACGGTTGGGTGGGGATGTATTGTTGCCGCGAGCTCCTCAACAGTTCCTTCGCAGCGCATAATCGCCGCGATTTCCGCAATCATATCAGTCGCTCTGGGAGCCAGAATCTGAGCACCAAGTATTTCCCCGGTATCCGGATCACTCACAATTTTCACCAGTCCTCTTTTTTCGCCCATGATCATGGCCTTGCCGTTGCCAGCCAGATCAAACGAGCCAACTTTAACCGGGCGGCCGGCCTCTTCAGCTGTTATGCCAATATAGGCGATTTCAGGGGAGGTGTACACGCATGCTGGTACACTGGAATAATCCATCAGGTCTTGTTTGCCCGCGCAATTGGCTGCAGCGATCATCCCTTGTGTGGTCGCGACATGGGCTAACTGAATTTTTCCGGTAATATCCCCAATCGCGTATATATGGGGAATATTGGTTCGCATTGTTTCATCAACCCTGATAAAACCTTTTTCCTGTGCGATTCCCACTTGATCCAGTCCGATCCCCGTTGTCCGGGGAATACGGCCGACGCTTACGATACAACAGGTTCCCGCCGCCTGTTTGGAGTCTCCGTCATATTCATACTCCACGCAAACATCGCCTTGGCGCAGGTTAGCCTCTTTTCCGCTGCGGATAGCGGTAACCTTCGCACCGGTGACGATCCTGACACCTGTTTCCTCCAAAATGTGAGTGAGTGCGGCGACAATTTCTCTGTCCACCCCGGGCAGGATCGAGGGCAGCATTTCCAAAACTGTTACCGGACGGCCTAATGTCGCAAACAACGTGGCAAACTCGATACCAATCACCCCGCCGCCAATGATCACCAACCTGTCGGGGCATGTGGTAAGCGACAATACCTCGTCGCTGGTTAGGACATCCCTGCCGTCGATACCGGGGATCGGAGGTCGGGACGGCGCAGAGCCGACAGCTAAAATCATATTCGCTGCCGATACCGGCTCACCGTTTACGATAAGGGTGTTGGCATCCTGAAGGATCCCAAATCCCCGGATGACAGTAACTCCGTGGGCCTTTTCCAAAGAGGCGATTCCACGCCGCAGATGTTCTACAATCCGTTCTTTATATGCTGCCATTTTGGCATAGTCAAAGTTTACGGTGTTTGTTTCTATGCCAAAATCTGCAGCATGAGCAGCATTATGATACAGCTCGGCGCAGTGAAGCAGCGCTTTTGTCGGAATACAGCCGCGGTTCAGACAGGCGCCGCCCAGTTCCCCGGCTTCGATAAGAGCGGTTTTCAGCCCGTACCGGGCGCAGCGGATTGCCGCCTCATACCCCCCCGGCCCACCCCCCAACACCGCAACATCGTATATCATGTTTTCCCTCCTAACGCGGGTTACACCCGCAAGTGGTCAGTGATCAGTGGTTAGTGGTTAGTGGTCAGGGATTTTCTTGTTTTGTGTTGACATTTCGCGCTCATAAGTGACTAAAGCAATAATCCTGGGTTTTCCAGCAATTCTTTTATTCGGCGCAGGAACATGGCTGCCGGTGCTCCGTCCACAATGCGGTGGTCGTATGTCAGACTCAACTGCATCATTGGCCGGATAACAATCTCATCTTTTATGACACTCGGCTGCCTGCTCAATTTTCCGACCGCCAGGATACCCGCCTCCGGAGGGTTGATAATCGCAGTGAAGCTGTCAATATCGAACATCCCAAGGTTAGATACTGTGAATGTTCCACCGGAGCATTCCTCCGACGTAACTCGATTTTCTTTCGCCTTCACCGCTAACTCTGACGAGCAGGCAGATAACTCCTGCAGGGTCAGCAGATCCGCATCCTTGATTACAGGTACCAGCAAGCCATCGCTCACCGCGACTGCCACACCAAGGTTCACATATTCTTTTTGAATAATACCGGTATCGCTCCAGGAGGAATTCATCATGGGAAATTCACTCAAGGCTCTGGCCACACAACGAAGGACGATGTCGTTATAGCTGACTTTAATCTCCACTTCTTTGAGCATGTCACGCAGCCGGACTGACTCCGTCATATCCACTGTGATGCGATGGGTGGCCTGTGCCATGTCCAGGAGACTGCCCTTCATGCGTGAAGAGACCACCTTACGCATGCCGGTGAGAGGGATGACCTTCTCTCCCCGCACAGAACTCTGACGATTACGTCGAGCTGCCCTCCGCACATCGGCAGCCATGATCTTACTATGGGAGCCAGTACCGGAGACAGAAACAAGGTCGACATCTTCGATGGATGCGAGTTTTCTGGCCAGTGGCGTGGCTCTTACCGAAGCAGCCAACGAATACCCTAATACATCCCGTTCAATAACCAACCCGTCCGGTCCGGAGCCCGGTACCTCCTGATACGGTATTCCCTGTTGCTCCGCTGTCATTTTGGCCCGAGGCGTGGCAAATTGAGGGGTGACAGCCCCTTTCTCCACACTCGCCAGCATCATTGCAATATCTTCTCCGGATGCGCCGATAATGGCGATGGGCTTGGTGATCGGTACTGTGTCTCCGGCAGGATGAAGTATCTTGAGCAGTGTCCCACCCTCACTGGCCGGAATCCTGATGGTAAGTTTATCCGTCTCCATCTCAAAGAGGTCAGCACCCGCCTCGATGTGACCGCCTTCCTCTATAAACCAGGTAGTGATGGTGCCCTCTGTCATTTGCAAACCCTGCTTGGGCATGATGATCCATTCAGCCATCGGTCAGCCCTCCTGATGATAGCACACGGCTTTCGCCGCATCTATAATATCTTTGATGCTCGGCACAACGGCTGATTCCAGCTCTAGATTGAAAGGAATTGGACAGGCCTTTGCTCCGAGGCGGATCGGTGCAGCATCCAAATAGCGGAACGCGCTTTCGGTCGCTTGAGCGGCCACTTCTGCCCCCCAACCTGCCATGCGGTGCGCTTCGTGGGCAATCACCAAGCGGCCTGTTTTTTTAACGGATTCAACGATTGTATCCATGTCCAGAGGGATCAGGGTCCGGGGGTCGATGACCTCCGCCTCAATACCCTGCTTCGCCAGATCCTCCGCAGCTTCCAATGCCCGGCTGACGTACAGCAGCGAAGCGACGATAGTCACGTCCTTCCCGGCGCGTTTCACGTGGGCTTTGCCGAAGGGGATCATGTATTCCGTATCGTCCGGCACATCAAAACTGACTGAATAAAGGGCCTTGTGTTCAAAAAACATCACCGGATTATCATCGCGGATGGCTGTGCGCAGCAGTCCTGCCGCATCTGCGGCAGTGGAGGGACAAGCTACCTTGAGACCAGGCACATGCATAAAGAGAGTCTCCAGGCTCTGGCTGTGGGTGGCGGCGTTTCCGCGGCCGATCCCCTGCTGTCCACGGATGACCAACGGAATCCGCGCTTTGCCGCCAAAGACATAGCGCGTCTTAGCGGCTTGGTTAAGAATCTGATCCGCCGACACAAGTGTGAAATCCATGTACATGAGTTCTACAATGGGACGCATACCCGCGCAAGCCGCGCCGACCCCCGCGCCCACAATTCCGGCCTCGGAAATAGGCGTGTTGCGCACTCGCTCGACACCAAATTCCTTATACAGATCACGGGTGCATCCGAAAACGCCGCCTAGCGTTTCAACATCCTCGCCCATGATAAACACTCGGTCATCGCGCCGCATCTCTTCCGCAATTGTGTCACGGATGGCGGTGGCATATGTCTTTTTGCTCATAACGAAGCCCCCTGTTTCTCATAGAATACATCCTCCAACACATCCGCCGGGTCTGGCTCTGGGCTGTTTATGGCAAATTCAGCCGCCTCTTCGGCTTCTTTGAGTGCGGCCTGCTCGATCGCATCAAGTTCCTCCGCCGTAAAGGCTTTTTCTTTGAGCAATTTTTCACGGAACAATGTGATCGGGTCACGTTGACTTTTCCACTCCTCAACCTCTTCCTTGGTACGATAGGTTTGAGGATCGCCGGTCCAATGCCCGAGGTAACGGTAAGTCTTACACTCGATCAGGCTCGGGCCTTCACCAGCCTTGGCCCGTTTGACGGCTGTTTTTGTTGCTTCATATATGGCATATACGTCGTTTCCATCCACTGTGATTCCTGGTATGTCATAAGAGGCGCCGCGTACGCCGATATCCTTGACAGCGGTTGACTGCCAGGTTGGAACCGAAATGCCGTAACCGTTGTTTTCACAGACAAATACTACAGGCAGCTTCCATACCCCTGCCAAGTTGAGGCTTTCATGGAACGTACCCTCATTGGCAGCGCCGTCTCCAAAGAAAGAGACCGCAACCTGATCGCTCCTTCGCAGCTTGACAGCCAGCGCCGCACCGGTAGCAATGGGGATCCCGCCCCCTACGATAGCGTTGGCGCCCAAGTTTCCTTTTTCAAAATCGGCAATGTGCATAGAGCCGCTGCGGCCTTTGCAGTAGCCGGCAGACTTACCCATCAATTCGGCCATGGCGCGATCCAACCGCGCGCCCTTGGCAATACAGTGACCGTGACCCCGGTGGGTGCTGGTGATATAATCTTCATCGCGCAGCAATGAACATACCGCTGCCGCCACCGCCTCTTCTCCCACATATAAATGGACGGAACCGCGCAGCAAGTTCTGCTCGAAAAGGTTTTGTATTTTGAGCTCGAAACAGCGAATTTGGTTCATGGTTTTGTAGATCCAACGTTTGCGTTCCTTGGGAATCACTTCAATCACTCCTTCCCTGGTGATTATTGAGTTGGCAGCGACCAGTTAAAAAAGCGGAAATACGGTTCGCTGGAACGCTTGCGAAAGTTGTCGGCATCCTTCTGACTCCAGTCATAAACACCTTTTCCGGTTTTGAATCCCAGATCATTACGCGTGTAGCGCTCCAGAACCAGGTTTTGCGTTGTCGGCGCGTTACAGAGCGTCGGAAACAGGTAATCTTCGATACTTTTTACCATATCCAACCCTGCATAATCGAAATGCTCGAAGATTCCGATAGAGGTATACCGCGGAGCAAAGCTGGTCATTAATGCCTGGTCAATCGCCTCAGGAGTTGCGATGCTTTCCTCCACCATGTAAACAGCTTCCCGGTACAATGCGTGCTGCAGCCGGTTAGCGATAAAGCCAGGGGCGCTTTTCAGCATGGAAACGGGTTCTCTGCCAACAGACCGGAAAAGCGCGTCGATGAGTGTCAGTGCCTCTTCGGATGTATGGCGGCTCTTGACGATTTCGATACAGGGAACCAAATGGGGCGGATTGTAAGGATGGGCTACCGCCAGTCTGTCTTTCGCTGTTACACCTTCACAGAGGTCGTCTGCGGAGATCGCAGAGGTTGAGGAAGCCAGTGCTTTAAACTGTCTGCAATTTTCCTCAATATGTTTGTAGACACTGTGTTTAACCTCAAGCTTTTCGACGACGCTTTCCAGGATGAAATCAGCGGTGGCAAGATCGGCATAGCTTTGCGTGACAATTAAATATTTTCGACAGATCTCTGCCTGTTCCTCCGTAACTAACTGTTTCGCAACCAGATCCTTGTAATAATCCTCATAGCGCGCAATCCCCGCTTGAGCTTCTTGATCGTTGATCGCCAGCATAGTGGTTCGATAGCCGTTGCCTGTGAACAGGACAGCCATACTGGCGCCTATCATTCCGGTACCAATAATTGCGATATGATTAACTGTTTTGAGCTTCACTAAACACACACTCCTTTTCAGACATGCAAAAACCCGCTATTTTACCAGAAACTTTTGAAGCCCTTCAAAAATCTTGGCGTATACTCCTTCGATAATTGTGACCGCCTCGGACTCCGACACCCCCTTGGGTGCAAAAGTGGAACTTAATCTCACTTCACTCTGGCCGGCCCCGATCTCTATAACTTCAATAGTGGCCAAGTAATTTTGCACAGGTGATGGCGAAGTGATGATAGAATAGCTAAGGGTCTTGCCTGTGTCGTCGAATTTCTCTAACCTTTCTACCCTGATAAGACCGTTGCCTTTCATGTAAAGAGTGCGCACAGCCCCTATACCCGACCCCTCCATCGTGCTTTTTTCAAAAGCGTCCATGAAACGGGGCCATCCGTTGAAGTCTCCAAGAATCTCCCAGACTGCGGATGCAGAGGCAGCGATGTGAGTGTTCATTCTTACTTCTGACATAATGTCCCCCCTTAGGCATTTTTGCTCAAAACCGGCGAGATTATGATTGGAGGGCAGAGAGCACACCTAAACTTCAGTCCGTTCATCTGCCCTTACCCCAATCATAGAACTTTAGGTACCCTTGGAATCCTGGGAATCCTTGGAATCCTTGTCTGAACTGAGAAGAGTCGAAGATCAGGCAGCCCGTTTCTTGCTCTCTTTGAGGCGCCTATTCTCAATGAGTTTTTCCATCTGTTCGATCGATTTTCCACGACCTTCAATCCCAAACAATACAGGAATAAAGCAGCACGCGAGGAACAAGCCCATCACGATATACGAGGGCGCTACCGCTTCGGTAACCAGCGCCGGCGATACAAAGTTTTGTTGTCCGGCGACAAAAGCTAAAATCATGGGGCCAATGATCTTTCCGAGTCCGCTACCTATTCCGTACGATGATCCGAGTCCGCTGGCTCTGAGCTTTTGCGGCCATTGTTCAATAATGAACATGCTGACTGCCGCCAGACCCCCGTCCATGAAGAAGTACATTATAGCCATAATCACAATAACTGCCGGTATGGGACCCCACCAAGCCGGCTGGTAAACGCCCGCTGTAATGACCAATGCAGCCCCAATAACAGTTGTTAGGATTATGCATATCTTCCTGCCAAATCTCTCACCCATAAACGCCCATAAGAACCGGCCGAAAACACCTGTACAGGTAACGATAATAAACCATCTCGCCGCCTCAGTCGCCGGGAGTTCCATGGTACGGGCCACAATCGTCGGCGCCCATAGAACAACGCCGTAATAGCAGATCGCATGGAAGAAATAGAGTCCCCAGCCTGCGATACAACTGCGCGGGTATTTGAGCAGATCAGTCAATTTAGAAATTTCAAACACTTTGGATACAACAGTGTTCTCGGAAGGCAAAGCCTTAATTTCTTCAACCAAATTCTTTGTTTTGGTGATCCAGCCGGCTGATTTTGCCGCCTGCTCTAAATCATTCTTTTTATAGATCAGCCATCTTGGCGATTCCGGAATCCATGCGCGGATAGCGATGAGCAGCAATGCAGGAACAGCTCCTACAAGCAGGACTCCGCGCCACCCTACTATATCCGTCAAGAATCCTGCGGAAAGGCTGCCCAAGAGTATGCCGACAGGAATGAACGCCGTAATAATGCCGGTAACTTGTCCGCGCATTCTTGAGGGAACATACTCCTGTACCAAAGGTAAATCAACGCTGAAGAGGCCGCCCACACCAAAGCCCACGATGAAACGCAAGACGGACAGATAGATCCAGCCTTCGTGAGGTGTGAAGAACATGAGTCCGCTGCCAACCGAAAAGACGAGAAGCGTAATCATGAATACGCTCCGACGTCCAAATTTGTCAGCCAAGTGACCAAAGACAATGGGTCCGAACATGGCCCCAACCCCAGCAGACAACAAAATGAACGCTGTCTGTCCAAAAGTAATGTTCCAATCCCCGAGTATTAACGACAAAACGAAACCGATTAAGAAGTAATCAAAGAACTCTAACATGTCGGCAAATATACAAGTTATGATAACTTTGTAGTGATTGCTGGTTAATTTGCTTTGATCAAGAGTTTGAATTATTTTTTCAGCGCCGTTCATAATTTTATCCCCCCTTAATATTTTGGTTTGCTTTCTCAAAGCAGTCACTCGAAAATTAATAATGTGTTTTTTGCCGCTGACAGCGGCTACGGGGGTCTGCTCTTTGCTCTGAACATTTTTTACCCTCCTTTGAAGTTGTGCCGGAGTCCGGACTCATGGCCTGCGAGAATTTTCACATGGCTTGATTGCTTTCCGAAGCTTCGGCTGCTTGTCCTGCGTGTTCTGCATCCTTCCGTTCCAGGCTGGTCTGCATTCGAGCAAAAACCTCGTTCATGGTTTTCTCCGCAGCCATTCCCAGAAGCCTCTGCCCGACACCGGCGATCAGTCCGGCCACCATAGCCTCTGCCGACCACTTAAAGGATGTTTTTTGATCCGGCGCCTCAGAAAGATGCACAATCGCCTCAAGCTCTACGGTGCTTTTAATACCGGAACCGGTTGCCACCAGTTTGCAGGAATGGGGAGGAATCTCCTCCGCGATAACAAAATCAAGCTTAAAGGTTCCGCTGATACTGCCGACTCCTATCCCAACCATCACAGTAAAGTTCTTCTCGTCATGGATCTCCAGCTTTTTCAGGAGCGGCACATACTCTGGCGTACTCCTGGGATCAGACACAAATTCCCAGACTTTTTGCAACGGGGCGTCAAGGATCATTTCTCCCTCATAATGCATTGTTTTCCCTCCGTTCAGTGCTTTTTATTTATAGGGTACCTTTTTCCTGCGCCTCTTTGATATAGGCGAGCATGGTGTGCGGTTTCAGGGGGGTTTTCGTAATTGTAATTCCCAAGGCATCTTCCACGGCATTCATGACACTTGATATGGAACCAAATGTCCCTGCTTCGCCCATACCCTTACACCCGAGAGGAGTGAACGGCGATGGGGTCTCTTGGTGCTCAAACACAGTCTTCCCAATCATTTCGTGAGATCCCGGTATCAGATAGTCCATATAGCTCGTGGTTGTAGGCTGCGCATTTTCATCGTAGCAGATTTCTTCGTTCAGAATGCCGTTGATGCCCTGAAGGCTTCCTCCTATATATTGATGTTTCACAATATCAGGGTTGATCAGGGTGCCGCAATCATAGATAACAAAATGTTTCGGGACAGTGATCACTCCGGTTTCCTTATCGATCAGGACTGTTGCCACTTCTGCACCATTAGGATGGGTCGCGTACAGGTTAGAGGGGACTGTCCAGCTGACCGGAGGATTTGGCGCTGTCCAATAAGCTGTCGCATCCAGGCTGGGATCTGTATAGAGCAGATCAGCAGGAAGGACATTCAAAGGACCCGGCCAGAAATGCACGGTCGTCGCAAGTTCTTGAAGGGTCAGAGACTGTGAAGGATCATTCTTGACTTGAACCTTCCCTTCACTCAGTTCGACTTCTCCTTTTTCCACTTTCAGCATGTGCGCGCCAACCTTCAACACTTTTTCTTTCAGCTTCCGCGAGACTGTAACGACTGCCCCGACAACCCATGCGGCTCCCCTGCTGGAGAACCCGCCCATGCTGATAGGCGCCTTATCTGCATCCCCGACGATGATATTCACATCCCCCGGAGTCACCGCGAATTCGTCCGCAACAACCTGCGCCAAAGTGGTCATGATTCCCTGCCCCATGGTACAGTGTGCCGTTAACAGCTTAAATCCCCCTTCCGGCATGAGCTTTAAGGTCGCGCCCTCCATGCCGTTCAAGTAGCCCTCAGGTACGGCAGCTCCCGCAGGCTGCACAAAAGAGGCTATCCCAATCCCCATCAGATATCTTCCTTCTTCCTTCAGGCGAGCTTGTTCTTCTCTCAAAGAAGGGATATCCGCCAATTTTAGAACGCGCTTCAGTGTTCCCGGATAGTCGCCGCTGTCATACAGAGCGCCCGAGGCAGTCCTATAGGGGAACTCTTCCGGTTGAATGAAGTTCTTCAACCGAATCTCCTCTTGGGAGATCCCGAGTTCTCTGGCCACGATATTAATCATTCTCTCGGCAAAGCGGCTCCCGGCCTCTTTGCCGAAAGCGCGGTATGAACACTGGAACGCTTTGTTTGTTACAACTGCTCTTGCCAAAAAGGTGTAGTGATTGATCTTGTACTGTCCTAAGAAATATCTCATCATGATTAAGCATTTGGCAGCAGCTGTTCCGCGGTACGAACACTCTACACCGGCGTCATACATCACGTCTGCTTTGATACCAAGTATCGTACCATCGTTTTTGCAGGCAATCTCTCCGTGATAAACGAAATCCCTGGCGTGAGGCCCGATGGTGATGGTTTCAATCTTGTTTTCTATATATTTGACCGGACGCGCTGTTTTCATGGAAAGGAGGCAGGGAAGGGTCTCAACAGACCAATTCAGCTTGGTTCCGAAAGCGCCGCCCACACAGGGAACCGTAACGTTGACCTTTTGCTCAGGGATCTTAAGTGTTCTGGCGAAGTAAGCTCGTGGCGCGCTGCTGGCCTGAGATGATAACCATACATGTAAGGTGCCTGCTCTGGGCTTGTAGTCTGCTATGGCCGCCCTGCCTTCCAATTGGAATGACCCGTAGCGGTGCTCACCGATCTTGACCTTGATGACCCGATCCGCTTCTGCAAAAGCCGCGTCCACATCCCCGGCTTTCGTAGGAATTTCCAGCTGAACATTGCCCTCCCATTCCGGATAAATCAGGGGCGCATCCTCACTCAACGCCTGTTCCATGTTGGTAATCGGAGTGAGCGGCTCGTACTGGACGCGAATAAGATCAAGGGCGTCTTCCGCAATGTATTTGTCAACCGCGGCCACAGCGGCTATAGGCTGACCGGCATAGATAACCTTGCCTAGCGCCAGTGGATAGGCGTACTTGGCCGGCGATTTCATCTTAAATGCCGATTTTTCCACTCCTGGGGTCAGGGGATACTCTTTCACGTCTTCCCCGGTAATAATCTCAATAACACCCGGAAGCTTTTTGGCCTCGCTAACATCAATGCTTTTAATGTTGGCATGGGCATAATCACTTCTAAGGATTGCACAATGCAGCATTCCCGGCAAGTGTATGTCGTCTACATACACGGCCTCGCCTGTAAGCATGCTCTCATCTTCTTTTCTCTTGATGCTTGTTCCAACCCATTTTTTAGGCATAATACCACCTCTCCTTCACGTCGGGGACACTGACTTTGTGAAAAATATCTCTAATGGACTTCCAGATAGGTATTGATCCTGGCTCCCTCCCATCCCCTCAGTCAGTTAACCGTGTGTCTCCAAATATTTTATAATAAATAATCGATTATCTATATAAAATTATAATGTGATGCTTTTTGTTTGTCAACGTCTTCCTGAGGATAATTTCCTGGATTTCTTCAGATTTCTCCAGATTTCTTCATTCCAAATTTTCCCTAATTTTCGCGGAGGCGCACATCTTCAAAGATCAGCCAACAGCATCGTATAGTCTTCCCAGGTATCCACATCCAACAGCAAGGATGCTTGTGCCGGAAGCTCCAAGGGCAGGCATTGATCAGGATTCGCGTCACGAATTTTCCGACCGCCTTGATCCCCCCTTAATACCAGAAAATCCTTGCGAAAATGAGCGGGAAAAATGATTGGTAAGCGAGGAACACCCTCTACTGAGGGATAAATAATATGGGTTCCATCCATATGGCTGAGCAGGAATTCTGATGTCTCACGGTCTAAAAGGGGCTGATCAGATGAAAAAAACATATATGCGTCACCCGCAGCGGCAGCGACTCCCAATCTGACGCTTTCACTCTGGCCGTTTTCAGGGCATGGATTAACAACCGCAGTGATACCTTCAGGAAGTGAAATTTGAGATAAGCGCGCCTGGGTCGTGACCACTATTTTCTCGTGGAAAGCAAGGTTTGAAATCAAGCTGAGAGCATGACTGATAAGTGGTTTTCCCCGGTAAGGCAGCAACAGCTTATCCCGGCCCATTCTGCGAGAGAGTCCTGCCGCAAGCAGGATTGCACTGACCCTGGAAGCTTCCTTCATTCTGTTCTCTTTCTCCCCAGCACCGCCTTGACCTTTTCGACGATGGCGGCGGCGGTGAGCCCGAATCTCTGCATCAGATAATCTTGGGGTCCGACTTCTCCAAATTCATCGTTCACACCCACAAACTCCATCGGTATCGGACAGGTTCTGACGATCACATCCGCAACGGCGCTGCACAGTCCGCCGATCACATTGTGATTTTCCGCGACGACGATGGCCCCTGTTTCCTGTGCGCATTTTATGACCAATTCCTGATCAAGGGGCTTGACTGTAAACATGTTGACCACCCTCAGCGAAATCCCTTCTTTTTCAAGCACTTCCGCAGCCTGCATAGCCTCGCCGACAAGCAGACCACTCGCGATGACGGCAGCATCTTTCCCGTCTCTTAACAGGATGCCCTTCCCTATCTCGAATTCGGAGCCTTCCCCAAAAACCGCTTTAAAAGACTTTCTGGTTGAGCGGATGTAGGTCAGACCGGGCCGGTCCTTAACCGACTTCAGAATCGCTCTCAGCATAACGGCGTCGGTAATGTCAATAACGGTTGAGCCCGGAACGGCCCGCATCAAAGCCATATCCTCAAAAGGCATGTGTGTCCCGCCGTTATACGCCGCGGTTACACCGGCGTCGCTTCCGATTATCCTGACGCTGTTTTGTGAGTACGCTACTGATAAAAACACCTGATCAAAGCATCGCCTTGATGCAAACGGACCGAATGAGTGGGCGTATGGTTTTTTGCCAACAGCGGAGAGGCCTGCCGCGACCCCAATCATGTTGGCTTCCTGGATTCCACAATTAATGGCCCTCATGGGATGAGACGCTGCGAATTTCACCAGACCCGATGAATTCATCAGATCCGCATCAAGGCATATTACATCAGGGTCTGCATCGGCCAATTCGACCATAGTTTTGCCAAATACTTCTTTGTGGGTCTGTTTCTCATCGCTGCCGTTGTATATTATGCTATACGCCACTACACAACAACCTCCTCATTCAATGCATTCATAAGATCGTTCAAATCCTTGAGAGCTTTGTCTGCCATTTCGGCACTGAGAATGATGTGGTGGTTTGCCTGCATCTCTTCAAACTCTTTGATGCCCGCGCCTTTGATCGTTTTTAGAACGAGGCATGACGGTTTCCCTTTTGTCTCTTTGGCAGTTTCTATGGCCGATTCGATCTGTTCGATGTCGCCGCCATCAACCGTTTGCGCCGCCCATCCGAATTCAGCGAATTTCGCGGCAAGATCGCCCAGCTTAAGAACATCATCGGTGTACCCGTCAAGCTGCTTTCCGTTGTTGTCAACAAACACAATAAGATTGTCCAGCTGATGGTGTGCGCTGAACAGCGCGCCTTCCCAGATTTGTCCCTCATCACATTCGCCGTCTCCAAGCACAACATAGACTCTGTTGTCTTTTCCATCAAGTTTAAACCCCAAAGCCATGCCCAGAGCTGTGGATATTCCCTGTCCCAACGCTCCGGTGGTCATATCGACTCCCGGTGTTTTAGTGCGGTCGCAATGGCTGGGAAGGCGCGTGTGCGGTTTGTTTAAAGTCACAAGCCAATTCAGCGGGAAATAACCCTTGAGAGCCAATGTCGCATAAAGAGAGGGGCCGGCGTGCCCTTTTGATATCACGAGCCTGTCCCTGCCGTCCCAGTCAGGTCTTTGAGGATCAATCTTCATGATCCCGCTGTAAAGAACTGACAAAAGGTCCACCATTGAAAGCGCCCCACCGATATGACCAAAGCCACTTGCTTTAAACTCCTTCATTGTTTCAATTCTTATGCGTGTCGCAAATTTCTTCAGTTCATTTTTTCTTTTAGCGTTCACATGAACCCCCCTCTATCCTCACTGAGTTTTTTGATCTCCTCTATGCCCCTTTGAAGGTGTACATGAGTCCGGGTTCATGGCCTGCGAGAATATATCCCGGCTCGTATTTTTCTACAATCGCCTTGATTTTGTAGCTGCTGTCATACCAATCATAGTGGTTGTAAATAATACTGCTGGGCAGGAAGGTGTCCGCATACACTTCAGGCGCCGGTGTGATTTTTTGTACTTTTCCATGAAAATCGATTATTTCCGTCATGCGGGGAAATGCCATACAATGGAAGTGGAAATGATCCGCGACAAATGCTACCACACCCTTGCTCGTATTGACCGCCACAGACATGCTCCCGGCAGTATGCCCTGGGGTCGCGATCAGCCGGACACCCTCCGTAAGATCCATATCCCCATCGATGAGGATCATATTTGTTGTCTTAAGTTCCGGGATTGCCTCTAAGTCATAATCTCTTCTCTCCAGCATCGACGGAAGAGGATTAAGAAGGGTAGCCCACTCTTTCTTCTGGGCAATGATTCGTGCGTTTTTGAACAAATAGGAGAACGCCGCGTGATCATTATGCAGATGGGTGTAGACCACGGTATCGATTTCCTCCGGGGTAATGTTCGCGTCTTTCAGCGCCGCGTCTAAATACTTTCTTCCGACGTAAAAGTCCATCCCGGCAAACCCTTTTCCCCCCTTCACAAAACGTTCGTTACATCCTGAATCTACAAGGATATTGCGGCCATCTGCCTGAAGAAGAACGGACCAAAAAGGAATCTCTATCCATAAATCTGGGTCAAGGTTGGGAGTAATTTGGCCTTTTCGCCCATAAGAGTGACCCATATATAAGAGTTTGACTTTCCACTTCTTCATATTTTTTACCATTCCCTTCTTCTGTTTAGGGTTCCTTTTTCCATGGCTTCTTTAACGTAATCGAGCACGGTTTGCGGCTTCAAGGGAGTTTTCGTTATGGTAATTCCCAAGGCGTCTTCTACCGCATTCATAACACTCGATACGGAGCAAAACGTTCCCGCTTCACCCATTCCCTTACACCCCAGAGGAGTGAACGGCGACGGAGTCTCCTGGTGCTCAAACACGGTTTCCCCAAGCATTTCATGAGAACCCGGTATCAGATAGTCCATATAGGTTGTCGTCGTAAGCTGACCATTTTCGTCATAGCAAAGTTCCTCGTTCAGGATCCCGTTGATACCCTGAAGAGCGCCCCCTATATATTGATGTTTGACAATATCCGGGTTAATCAGGGTTCCGCAATCATAGACGACGAAACGTTTCGGCACAGTGATCTTTCCGGTCTCCTTATCAATAAGGATGGTTGATACCTCGGCCCCATTGGGATGGGTGCAGTATAGATTTATGGGCGCGGCCCAGCTGACCGGAGGATTGGGCGCCGTCCAGTACGCTGTGGCATCAAGACTGGGGTCTGTATAGAGAAATTCGTCAGGAAGAACACCAATAGCGCCTGGCCAGAAGTGCACGCTTGTTGCCAGCTCATGAAGGCTCACCGATTTGGCGGGATCCCTCTTGACCTGGATCTTTCCATCTTTGAGTTCAACTTCATCTGCTTCCACCTTCAGCACGTGCGCACCGAATCTCAACACCTTCTCTTTCAGCTTCCGTGAAACGGTGACGGCTGCGCCGACCACCCACGCGGCTCCTCTGCTGGCGAATCCGCCTGAGCTGTAAGGCGCCTTATCTGAGTCTCCGATGATGACCCTCACATCCTCCGGAGTGACCGTGAATTCGTCCGCCACCACCTGTGAAAGGGTGGTCTCTATTCCCTGCCCTAAGGTGCAGTGCGCTGTGGATAGGATAAACCCTCCTTCCGGCAAGAGCTTTAAGGTAGCGCCCTCCATGCCATTCAAGTACCCGTCAGGGACGGCGGATCCCGAAGGCTGCACAAAAGAGGCTATTCCAATACCCATCAGATATCGTCCTTCCTCTTCCAACCGCGCCTGTTCTTTTCTCAAGGAAGGGATGTCAGCCATTTCCAGAACACGTTTCAGTGTCCCAGGATAGTCGCCGCTGTCATACAGAGCGCCGCTCGTGGTTCTATAGGGGAATTCCTCCGGTTGAATGTAGTTTTTCAGGCGAATTTCCTCCGGCGAAATCCCAAGTTCCCTGGCCACAATATTCATGATTCTTTCGATGAAGCGGCTCCCCTGTTCTTTGCCGAAGGCCCGGTATGAACACTGGAACGCCTTGTTTGTGACGATGGCTCTTGACAAGAAAGAGTAGTTCTTAATCTTGTACTGTCCCAAAAAGGTCTTCAGCAAAATTACACATTTGGCGATAGCGGTTCCGCGATAGGAACTCTCTATGCCAAGGTCAAACATCACGTCTGCTTTAACGCCAAGTATCGTGCCGTCATTTTTGCAGGCAACCTCTCCGTTAAAAACATAATCCCTGGCGTGCGGTCCGATGGTAAAAGTCTCTATCTTGTTTTCCACATACTTCACCGGGCGTCCTGTTCTCTTCGAAAGGAGACAAGGAATGGTTTCGACAGACCAATTCAACTTGGTTCCAAACGCCCCCCCCACATGAGGAACTGTAACGCTGACATTTTGCTCCGGAATCTTGAGAGTTTTGGCAAAATTGGCCCGGGGCGCGCTGCTGGCCTGAGAGGATATCCATGTATGCAGCTTCCCTGTTCTTGGCTTGTAGTCCGCAATGGCTGCCCGTCCTTCCAAGGGGAAGGCACAGTAGCGATGCTCGCCAATCTTAACCTTGATAACCCGATCCGCTTCCGCAAAAGCCGCGTCCACATCCCCGGCTTTTGAAGGAACTTGCATTTGAACATTATCTCCCCATTCCTCATAGATCAACGGAGCGTCCTCACTTAAGGCTTGCTCCATGCTGACAACTGGGGTGAGCGGCTCATAGTGGACTTGGATAAGATCAAGCGCGTCTTCCGCAATATATTTGTCAACTGCAGCCACGGCGGCTATAGGCTGACCGGCGTAAAGGGCTCTGTCTACCGCCAGCAAATAGGCTTGTTTGACCGGCGATTTCAAGTCAAAATGGGCGAATTCAACTGCCGCGGCCAGCGGATACTCTTTCACATCTTCTCCCGTAATGATATCTATGACACCCGGGAGTTTTCTTGCCTCGCTCACATCAATACTTTTAATGTTGGCATGGGCATAGTCGCTTCTCAGGATGGCGCAATGAAGCATCCCCGGTAACTGCATGTCATCTACATACGTGGCTTCGCCTGTAAGCATGCTCGCGTCTTCTTTTCTCTTGATACTTGTTCCAACCCATTTTTTAGCCATAATATCACCCCCTCTTTATCCTTGTTGTTCGCTCATTCTCTTGCAGCCTTCTTTGATCGCGTCAACTATCGCCACATACCCTGTACACCTGCAGATGTGGCCTCCAATCGCGTCTTTGATCTCTTCTTCGCTGGCGTTCGGGTGATCCTTGGCGAGTTGGGTAGCCGTAAGGACCATTCCGGAAGTGCAAAAACCACACTGCACCGCAGATTTGTCTGTGAAAGCTTGCTGCATGGGATGGAGTTCCCCATCACCGGCCAATCCTTCAATAGTCATGATCTCCGCGCCATCCGCCTGGACCGCGAACATCATGCATGATTTCACCGTAAGGCCGTTGAGAATAATAGTGCACGCACCGCACTTGCCAACCACACATCCAACTTTGGCTCCGGAAAGTCCCAGTTGATCGCGCAGGCAATCAATCAACAGTGTCCTCGGCTCTACTTCGGCTTTCATGATCTGACCATTGACGGTCATTGTAATTGTTTTCTTCATGTCCCTACCTCGCTCTCTTAACAGCTTGTGTCAGAGTTCTCTTCACCAAAACCTTCACCATCTCGGTTCTATATTCGGCTGTCGCGTGCACATCTGTTTCGGGTTTGATTCCGTCCGCCGCGGCGTTCGCCGCCTCAACGATCAATTCATCTGTAAGAACATTTCCTTTCAGAATCTTTTCGGTCTGGAGCGCCCTGACCGGTGTAGCCGCCACAGCTCCCACGGTGACTTTGACGTCCTTTACAATATCCCCATCCAGAGTGACGGACGAAAAAGCGTTGACAATACCCATATCCGCTCTCCTCTGGTTCAGCTTCGTGTACGAAAAACCTGTCTGGGACGGCAGAGGGGGGATGACAATCTCCACAAGCAATTCCCCGGCATCAAGAGCTGTCGTAAACAGATCTACGTAGAAATCGGCAGCCTTGACTGTCCTTCTTCCTTGAGGGCCGGCAATACCCATTTCCACATCCAGCGCGAGAGCCATCGGCCCAATATCACTTGCCGGATCCGCGTTGCTTATATTGCCGCCGATCGTTCCCACATTGCGGATCTGCGGGTCGCCAAGGATTCCCGTAACCTCGGCAAGAATGGGGCATCGTTTTTGCACCAGCTCCGAACCGGAGACAGCCGCATAAGTGGTGAGCGCCCCAATCCTCAACCCCCCATTACCGCTCTCCTCGATATAGGACAAGGTGGGTATCTTGGTGATATCCACAAGGTGTGCCGGCTGCGCAAGCCTCAGCTTCATCATAGGAACCAGGCTGAGCCCTCCAGCCAGAACCTTGACGCCTTCGTCTCCGCGCAACTGCAAAAAACTGAGCGCCTCCTCAACTGTGCGGGATTCATGGTATTCAAATTCAGCAGGTCTCATACGAATTTCTCCTCTCTAAGGTAATTAGAAAAACCTTGTAACTTTGTTCACATACAGGGACATTCAGCTCCTTCTTCAGATGATGAAACAGTCAAACATTATAAATAATCGATTATCTATATAAAATTATATTGCCAGGCTTTTTGTTTGTCAATACATCATATACATGAATTTTTCGGGTTTTGTGCCCTTAGGAACTGTTACGAAACCCCTTAGTTACAGTCCCTTACTTCAAAGGCAGCCGTGTCCAGGGGCTCTTTTCGTCTTTTAAGAGTCTTTTGACCATATCCATAAAAACATAAAGCGCTGTAAGATCGCACATGGCGCGGCCTATGATATAGGCCTTGCCAAACTCCTCCCAATTGGCATAGCGCGACGCACATTCCTTTTCCGCAAAGAAAATGTACTCCCAGGCCTGCGCCTCAGATATATACCCGCTCTCATAGCTCCATCTGGCGACATTGACGATGCGCCCCATATCCCATGCCGACGGGTCTATAGACGCAAGCGGAGACATAGGGCACGCGTTCTCAGAAGAATGGTCTGAGCCGGCCACAAATCCATGCTTCTGCAATTGGGGAAGGGCATGTTTTAAGTTATTCGTAAAACTTATATACCGATCATATATCTGTAATACGATTCCATATATTTGTATGCATCTGCCAAATGTTTCATCGTCCTCCCCAAACAGCCCCTTATTCTCTTCAATCAGCCGATCCATTTCTTCATCAGATTTTTCTTCACGTATCACGCGCAAGATATTGATATGCTTTTCTGTGAGTTCGACTTCTTCGCACGAATAGTCGTTTAAGATTTCCTTATCGAGTATCGGCAGCCCCACCCGGTTGTAAGCCTGCAGGAAATCCTCAAAAGAAGGCTCCTGCTCAAGTACATCCGCGGAATTCTTCAAAATATCAATAAAAATCTGGCGATTCCCTTCATTCTTCAGCCAATCAAGCGTTGCCACAGCGGTTCGTGAATCAACCAAAGCATTTCTTTCTTTTTCGCTTATGCCGTGTTTATGGGTCTCCAAGCTATCACAAAATTCGACGCGCGTTCCTGACATAATCGCTCCAACATTCAGCGCCCTCTGCTTGGCCTCTGAGAGCGTTTCACCTTCAGGATTACGTGGAAAATTCCTATTAAGCAAAATACGGATGATGTCCATGATCTCCTTCATAATGCTCTCCTTAATATATAATCTAAAATATATAATCTATTAAAATTATAGGGCCTGGTCTCTTATCTGTCAATATGTAATTCAGCTATTGACAAATAACAGGTTCAGCACTATAATTTTGTTGTCAAACTATAATCGATTATACATGATCCTTCAGTATTTTTGGGCAAACCTGATTACGTTGCAAATAGTCAATTTGCAAATATTGTACCCCTATAGTAACTTACAGACGCGAAGCGTCAACAAAAAACAAGAAAATCCAATACTGACCACTAACCACTGATCACTGACCACTTGCGGGCAAAGCCCGCATTAGATTATGATTTTCCGGAAGAACACATACTGCATATAGCCGCACAAGTCATGCAAATTGACTATTTGCAGTAAAATTAACCCCTGGAAAGGAAGATGAAACTATGCCACCGATTAAGAATCTTCGCGAAGAAGCGCTGGCTTACCATGAACAAAGCCCTGGCAAAATAGAGGTTCGGGTCAAAGTTCCAACCCGTGACAAGGACGACTTAACCCTTGCTTATTCGCCAGGTGTAGCTGAACCCTGCTTGGAAATTAACAAAGAGTACAGGGCCCTCGACACCTATACCAACCACGCGAACTTTGTCTGCGTCGTTTCCGACGGCACGGCAGTCTTAGGACTTGGGGATATTGGTCCTGCCGCGGCCATGCCGGTTATGGAAGGTAAAGCACTCCTGTTCAAAACGTTTGCGGATGTCGATGCCTTCCCAATCTGTATCAACACCCACGATCCCGATAAGATTGTAGAAGTGATCGAACTCATGGCGCCGACTTTCGGCGGAGTCAACCTGGAGGACATCAAAGCCCCCAAATGTTTTGACATCGAAAGCCGACTGAAGGCCAATGGCGTCTTCAAAGGTCCGATTTTTCATGATGATCAGCATGGAACAGCTATAGTTACCCTGGCCGGACTCGTCAATGCCCTCAAAGTGGTCGGAAAAGATATCGGCGCTATTAGAGTTGTGGCCAATGGCGCCGGTGCGGCCGGTATCGCCATCATCAAGCTGCTTATGGCGTGCGGGCTAAAAAACGTTATTATGTGTGATACTAAAGGGGCGATATACCAAGGACGCCCTGAAGGCATGAACACATATAAAGATGAAATCGCGCAAGCGACCAACCCCGACAAACAGAAAGGGGACCTGGCGGCTGTTATCAAAGAAGCCGATGTATTTATTGGCGTATCTGTTCCCGGCACCTTGAACGAGGATATGATTAAGTCGATGGCCAAAGATCCGATTGTATTTGCTCAAGCCAATCCGATCCCGGAGATCTGGCCCATCAAGAGAGCGCACGACGCAGGCGCAGCAATAGTTTCCACCGGCCGCTCCGACATTCCGAATCAGGTCAACAATGTGCTGGCCTTTCCCGGCATCTTCCGCGGCGCTATTGATGTTCGCGCAACCGACATCAATGATGCCATGAAGATTGCCGCCGCTTACGCGATTGCCGAACAGGTCACTCCCTCAGAGTTGTGTGCTGAGTACATCATCCCAAGCGCTTTTAACCCAAAAGTGGCTCCGGCTGTAGCTGCCGCCACAGCTAAAGCTGCAATCGACAGCGCCATCGCACGCAACCCGGTCGATCCCCAGTGGATTGCCAAGAACTTGGAAAAGAGGCTGGCTGCTCAGTACAAAGTAACCTGGTAAATCACACACGAAAGGAGAGCCTATATATTATGCCTGCTACGCCAGATAACCGTTGGTTGAGGAAGAGAGCCGTAAACCTCATTATTATAGCCATTTTACTTGTAATAATTTGGTTCGTTAAATACAGGGATGAATCGGGTCCGGAAACTCTCGCAAATCTTATGGCTGCAGCAACAGAGGAAACACAAGCAAACGCGGATTATCTCGTTTTTGCGGATGTGGCTGAAAGAGAAGGCCAAAAGGAAATCAGTACGCTTTTTCGAGCCATTGCTGAGGCCAAACGTCAGCATGCAAGCGACGAATTTGCACTCGCGCAAAACCTGGGCGCTGTCGAATGGCCTGTGCCTCATAGTGTGACACCTGGGACAACCCATGAAAATTTACAGGCAGCCCTCACTAGCGAGACGGAAGAACACAAAAAAGGGTATTCTGAATTTATCGCTGCGGCTCAGAAAGAGAATATGCCTGATGCGGCAAGACTATTTGCCTTAGCAAAACAGGCAGAAGAAATCTATGCAAGGCTATTCTCCGATGTGCTAAAGAATTATGATCAAATTGATAGCGCACGGTATGCCCAAATATTCCGTTGTCCGATTTGTGGCGCTATTGAGCTTGCGGTCCGTCCCGCGACGTGTTCTCTGTGTGATACCAACGGCGCCGGCTTCATTGAATATGACTGAACCCAAGATCTTTCCAGGGGAGACACATAGCCGCACCGGGACGATTTTGTTCAGGAGGGGGTTTCAACGATGTCGATCATCGAGTGTCTGGATCTTTTCGACAGAAGCATACTGGCCGTGACAGGCTGCGGCGGAAAGACTTCCTTTATAAATCTCCTAGCGGAAAAGAAACGGGATAAAAAAGTCTTGATTTCTCCGACCACAAAAACATATCCCTTATACGCTGACAGAGTCAAATTGTGTAAAACTCTGCAGCAATGTGAGGAGCACCAGCCGCAAACAGGGGTTCAATGTCTGGGGATTCTGAACACCGCAACCGGTAAGCTGGGACCTTTACCGGAGCACGTTCTGGCGGACATGATGCCTGATTACGATCTCATGCTTCTGGAAGCCGACGGGTGCCGCGGGCTTCTCTGTAAGGGATGGCGAGAAAACGAACCCGTTATCCCCTGGTTTTGCACACATACCGTCGGAATTGTCACAATGAACGCCTTGGGCAGTGCCGCGACAGAGTCCATCATTCACCGTCTGCCGGAGTTTTTGTCCATAACGGGGCTACAGAAAGGCAAACCCATCACACCACAGGCTCTGGAAGCCATGGTCTGTTCCGCCCAAGGAATGTTCAAAAACAGTGCCGGCGCCCGTTATCTGTTGGTGAATCAGGTCGAAGATAACACAACCGCCCGAATTGCCCGGTCTTTTTTGCAGAGAATAAAAAAGAATTATTCGAACCATTTTACGAAATTGCTTTACGGAAGCGTCCATTTAGACATGTGGCAGGAGGTGTGAACGTGTTGCCGTACAACTTTAGTCAAAAGATTGTCGTGCGGGGCGGCGGTGATCTGGCTACCGGAGTCGTCCAAAAATTCTATCGCTCCGGATTCCCCGTGGTCATCCTGGAAGTTCCCGCACCCACCGCCATCCGCCGCAGTGTAGCGCTGTGTGAAGCGGTGTATGACAAAACTGCGCAGGTTGAGGACGTTGTGTGCCGTAAAATAGACAGCCCGGACGGCTTGGAAGACTGTTGGCGTGACGGAGCCGTCCCTCTTATGGTCGATGAAACGGGAGACTCCATTCGGATCATTCGTCCCGCCGCTGTGATAGACGCGATTCTTGCCAAACGCAATCTGGGAACCAACCGCGGCATGGCTCCCATTACGGTCGCACTGGGACCAGGTTTTTGCGCGGGCCGTGACGTAAACGCGGTCATCGAAACAATGCGGGGCCACAATCTAGGCAGATTAATAGTGCAGGGGTATGCCATACCCAATACCGGAATCCCCGGCGAGTTAGGCGGCAAGAGCTCCCAGCGCGTCCTGAAGGCCCCTGTCAGTGGAATCGTCCGGCACACAAGAAAAATCGGTGATGTGGTCAGGAGCGGTGACCCCCTGTTCACCGTCGGAGGAACGTTGGTAACCGCACCCTTCAACGGTTTGCTGCGCGGGTTAATTCGCGAAAACAGGGATGTGCCAAAAGGTATGAAAGTAGCTGATATTGACCCTCGGATCGATGTGGATTGGAACACCATCTCCGATAAGGCACGGTGTCTGGGCGGCGCCGCCTTGGAAGCCTACTATTATCTGGCAAATTCTAAGGGGCGGAAAGGACAAATTAAATGATAAAAGATGTTTTAGCCTTTGCAGCACAAAAAACCGAGGAAGGACAAAAGGTCGCGTTTGTCACGGTGACTCAAACCAGTGGAAGCTCTCCCGCAAGCCCGGGTCAGGTGATGGCCGTTTTGGCAGACAGCTCCATCTCGGGTACGGTAGGCGGCGGCGCGTCAGAATATCGCATTATCAGGCAGTCGGTGGAAGCGATAGAAAATGGGGATACAATTTTTGAATTTTCTATTAACCATGCCGATAACGGAATGGTCTGCGGCGGCAGTATGACCGGGTTCGGAAATGTTCTGGGCAGCCAGGCAAGGGTATCCATATTCGGTGGCGGCCATATCGCCCAAAGCCTTGCCAAGATCGCGGTCTCCACCGGCTTTTTTGTATCAATTATTGAAGACCGTCCTGAATTTGCTTCTGATTTTGAAGGGGTGAGATATGTGGTCTGCTCCCCCGAGGAATATGCAAAGGTGGATCCGGTTGCCGATTCCGACTATGTCGTTATTTGCACACGCGGACACACATTAGATCAGGAGGCGCTTCGATACTGCCTGCATAAAAAACTTAAATATCTTGGCATGATCGGCAGTAAGAACAAGGTCGCGGCGCTTTTTGAGAGCCTGCTCCGTTCAGGTATTTCACAGGAGGAACTGAACCGTGTATACGCTCCGATCGGTCTGGATATCGCAAACACTTTACCTGCTGAAATAGCTCTTGCCATTCTCGCGGAAATTGTCCTTGTTAAAAATCAGGGAACCCCAAAGCATAGAAAATCCCCCAATGAATGAGAGAAGATCTGTACCAAATAGTCGTAAATAGTAAATTATTGAGGGATTTACGATGTTTGACAAAATACAATTACAGTGTTATTGTGAAGAGGAAAGGTTTGCTTCTGTTGCAAATAGTCAATTTGCAGCGCTTGTGTACTTGTGTGCTTGTGTGCCAAATAGAAATCGATTATCTTTAACCGATAGGTTATCTTGAGGAGGAGCCGATGAATAGCCGTAAAGAATCAATTATACAACGCAAAGTTCTTAGAGAAGACATTAATGACTATTTAAGGCAAGCCATTGTTAATGGTGTGCTAAAGCCGGGCGAGCGCATAGTGGAAACCCGCATTGCCAAGGAGTTGGGAGTCTCCCAGGCTCCTATTCGTGAATCCCTGCGAGAATTAGAATTGATGGGATTAATAGAAAGTGTGCCGTTTCAGGGCTGCTATGTTAAAAAGCTGTCCAGAAAGGATATTTGGGATGCTTACCAAGTTCGCGCCAACTTAGAAGGTTTTGCGGCCAAAGAGGCGGCGCTGAGGGTGACGAATGCGGATCTGAAGCGGATGGAGCTTTTGAATGAACAGATGGGAAAAGCCAGCCAGCAGGGTAATGTTAAGGAATTTATTGAGCTGGATATTGATTTTCATCGGGCTATTTTTGAGGCTTCTCAAAACAAACTGCTGGAAAAATTATGGAGTATGGTGCATCTCGGACAATGGACTTTTGTGACATTAAAGATAACGCAAAAAAGTCTCCCTGAATTAGCACAAAGACATGGAATTATATTGGAAAAGTTAAAAAACCGTGATGCACATGGGGCTGAACTGAGTGCGCAAGAACATATTTTGGAAATATTGCAGAGTATCCTGGGCAATATAGAGGAGTTTACCAACTACAAGTGACCCACTACAAGTGACTGTTTCTGCATCAAACATATGGGGTACCTTGCGAGGAGATTGCGGAATGAGCAGAAAAATTATTGATTTGAGCATGGAGGTAAGCAAGGATATGGTTACGTTTCCTGGTATTTCTAAAACCATGATGACTGTATTGGAAACTCATGAGGAATATGCGGCAAATATTGGCGCGGCGAAGTTTGGGGTTACCTCGTTGACGGCCCATAATTTAATTGTAATCAGCGACCATGCGGGAACACACATTGATTCGCTGTATCATGTTGTTCCAGACGCTCCCGGATGCGACGCAATCCCCTTAGAGTATTGTGTCAGCGACGGCGTTCTCTTGGATTTTACAGACAAACCGATAGGGTATATGATCACAGCCGCAGACGTTCAAAGACAGGTGAAAAAAATTGGGTATTCTTTGAAACCCTTAGATATTGTTCTGATTAACACGGGGGCTTCCCGCTACAATACTGAACAGCGTTACCTGGTTGAACACTGCGGCATGACCAGGGAAGCAACACTTTGGCTGATCGGGCAAGGAATTAAGGTGATGGGAATTGATGCTCCGACGTTTGATCCTCCTATAAAAAGTATGTTTGAAACACAGAAGTTTTGGGAGGCTCATAGGGTGATGTGCGAAAAGGAATACTATCATGTGGAGAATTTGGCCAATTTTGATGCACTTCCCCGGCCATTTGGATTTACTGTTTCCGTAGCGCCGGTAAAATGGAAACATACCACCGGAGCCCCAGTTCGGGCGATGGCGATTATGGAATAGCCTATTCGGCAGAAAGGAAAATAGATATGCTTGATTTTGAGTTCTACTCACCAACAAAGATTTTTTTCGGAAAGAATGCCGAGAACAAAACATCTCATGCGATCACATGGGCGGGCGGGAGCCGTGTCCTCTTGGTCTGCGGCGGCGCGAGCGCTAAAAAAAGCGGCCTTTTTGGGCGCATTGAGGCTCAGTTGAAAGAGGAAGGAATCGTGTTTGATTCCATCGGCGGAGTGAAACCCAACCCGTTACTGTCATTGGCAAGAGAGGGCGTCAGAAAGGCGGTCGATTTCAAGGCGGATATGGTGCTCGCCATCGGTGGAGGCAGTGTCATAGATACCGCGAAAGCTATCGCCATAGGTGCGGCAAACCCTGATGAGGACATCTGGGACGTCTTCTGGCTCGGCAAAAAAATCCCCCTCAAGGCACTGCCGGTGGGAGTTATTCTCACGATTTCGGCGGCGGGCAGCGAAACTAGTAGTTCGGCCGTGCTCACCAACGATGATACCCGCATGAAGAGCGGTATTAACGCTGATGTCAATCGCCCTAAATTTGCTATTATGAACCCTGAGCTTACATACACCCTTCCGCAACAACAGATACGCAATGGTATAGCAGACATCATGATGCATACCCTGGACCGCTATTTTACAGCGGCTTTGGGCAACGATTTCACCGATGCTGTGGCCGAAGCGCTGCTCCGTACTGTGATAAGAAACGGTCCTGTCATGCTCAAGACGCCGGACAATTATAAAGCGGCGAGCGAGATCATGTGGTGCGGCAGCGTTTCGCACAACCACTTGACCGGTCTGGGCGGCATTTCCGACTTTTCGGTTCATCAGCTTTCCATGCCGCTCTCGGGCGTCTTCGATATGGCTCACGGCGCGGCTCTGACTGCGGTTTGGGGGGACTGGGCCAAGTATGTGATGAACAGCAACCCGGGGCGTTTTGCCCGGTTGGGCCGGGAGGTATTTGGGGATGCAGCGTCCTACTCCGCTGTTGAGGACGCTGCGCTTTCTTCGATAGAGCACATGGTGGCGTTCTTCGAAAGTATCGGCATGCCGACAAATTTCAGCTCACTGGGCCTTGGCGTGGTATCCGATGAGATCCTGCGGGATCTCGCTGAACGCTGTTCCTACAACCGCGGCAGGGTCGTTGGCAACTTCCGCCCGATAGACCATGATGATATGTATGAGATATATAAGATGGCGAACAGGTAGTATATGGGTACCGATAGGGATACGGGATTGAGGAAGGGCAGCTTTGTTGATAATTTGATGATCCTCTAAGCTGACAATATTGCTGGTACCGCGGAATTGCCGCATCAGATCAACTTCAGAAGCGATGTCTGTGACAAAGGCATACAAAAACTTTTGCATGGAAGCATAATCAAGTCCTTCGCTTCTCATCTGCCGTATCTCGCCTTCATTATGGGGGATAGAGATGATTTTCACAGCGGAATAATAGGCTTTGCCAAATTCCTCCCGGCGGATTTTATAGACTTTACCAAAAGCGCCCTCTCCCAGCAGGGAGTCGACGTACCATGCGCGCCATAGAGGCTCGTATGCCTTGATGTCGGTCATTTTTCATTCCCTCCTCTCTTTGGTTTATCTCTAAATTTTTAAGAATCCTTAATAACTTAACACGAAAGATATTAAGAAGTCCTTAAAAAGTTCTTAAATTTGATATATTTTTCTGTTTTTCTCTCATACAGATACTCGGTTGCAAATTGAATTTTTGTTGTGTTAAATCCATGCTCTTTCGGAAATAAGAAATAGGAATTATCCTGTGTTGACAGGACAACACATTGCCCGTTACGGCGATAATCATATTCTGTGTGAATAGAGTTCATCGATTCACACGCAAACACAAGGGTCTTCTCCTCTTTCTCCCCATACTCAGTAAATGTTAAAGAAAACCCGCTTTCGTCATGGGTGAGAATACCGTTTCCCAGGTCAATGAAATTTACGGCATTCGGCAGCGCTTCTATATGGACTTTTTGAGTAAGTCTATAGTGGCCTGCCTCGATTTCTTGCTCTACCTGGAACCGTTCCCATTCATACCAATTGGGAATATGGGAAAAATCCACTCCTCTGTTTAAGGCTCTATAATCGGCCGACGTTTTAACAAGCTCCATTTTGCCATATTGGGTCATATGCCATTGTGAACCGCAATGGGCGCAAAACAGATTCGCGTTTTTCGTTCTCATCTTAAACTCAGATGTACAGACAGGGCACATATAAAGGGCGATCTCAATCCCTTCCGCCCGTTTTGAATATGTGATAGCCAGCTTCTGTTCATACTGCCACGCATATTCGTCATATGTTAACAGGGCCTGCAGGTTTTTCTGAACATCCGCCAAGGGTGCTCCGGCCAATTCTTCTGCCGTATAGGCTTGGGTTATCGTCGCTTCCATCCTGGCTTCCCTGCGAATTTTAAGATTCCATAATGGGGATTGCAGGTAATTGCCGCGCATATTCAGAACAACGACAGGGACTTTGAGCATTTTTGCCAGTTTGCCCACCGAATCAGGCAGCTTGGAGTTCGTTCCCACGTTGGCGTACCGCGCTTCAGGATAGAGAACGAGAATTCCCTTGCGATCGATAACCTTTTTAATATTTTTCACCAAAGCGAAATCACTGATGAACCTTCGTGTTCCCAAGCACCCAACCTGACGGTATACCCATTCGCCGAAGAGTTCGAATCCTTCTAACTCAGACACATAATTCGCTCTATGGGGAAACAGGGTCAGTGGAGTTACGTAAAAATCTGTAAACGAATGATGGGTTGCCAGAACTAAAAACGGTGGTTTCAGCCCTTTCATACGCACTTTATGAATCTTCAGCCTGCCCTTTCTGGTAACAATCCAGCAATAGAGCCACAGAAAAGGTATGGCAAAAAGGTTCTGTTTAGGCGGAATTTTAAGACTGTCGAAGGGTTCTGTAACTACCTTGCGGCACATTTTGTTCATTGAATTATTCCTCCTCATAATCTTTTGTTCTTCTATCTTTCGTTCTTTGCAGGGATACCTTTTTTCCTTTACTCGCAATAAGTATTCCAACTATCAAGATACCTATCGCAAACAAGGACATGATAACAAATATCCAGAACAAGAAATGCAGACTTAAAGGAATGTCAAATTTACTGAGCAGATCGACAAGAGCATTAGAAAATCCAATCCACGCTATTCCCAACAAAACCGCAAAAATAAAATTGACAATCCCCAAGAAGATCAGAATATATCCTGTCATATATCCATATTTCTTTGTCACTTCACTGGCTTGATGGGCCATTTTTTTGAACCTTGCCGAATCATTTTTCAGGCTCACATCTTCAGGTAAATCCTTTGTTTCAAGTATCATGCTGTCTGTGGAAATGTGAAAAAGTTTGCTTATGATAGCTATCTTCTCAAGATCCGGAATAGAGTCGCCAAGCTCCCATTTGGAAACCGCCTGACGCGAAACGCCGATTTTTTCGGCTAGCTCTTCCTGCGATAAATTGTTTTCCTTTCTGATTAATTGAATTTTTTCTCCCAATGTCATACGTGATCCCTCCCTCGCAGATAATATTATTTTTTGTCCCTATTGTGCAGCATAATATATCTTCTTACATCAGTTGCGCAACCAACTTTACCTTGAATAACCGCAACTGATAGTTGCGTTTCCTAAAAGTATCGGGATTTCCAGCATATTTTTAGTTTAACACGAAAGATATTAAGAAGTCCTTAAACATTCAAGAATGTGGAAATTTCTCGCGCTTCCCAAAATAATAATTTTCGATATATAATGGTATGTATATACCTATTACAACATATTGGAGGTGTTGGATGTTTTGCTTTACCTAAAACGATTGATTTTCTATGTATTGACAGCTTTATTTATTAATTCTGTGCTTCTATATACACTTTGGGAAAGCAATGGATTTCTGAAAATACTGATGCTGTTATTCCTATTAGGAGTTTTCATTTACTACAATATTAAACCCAGCATCGATAATTCCTCACCACGCAGGCAAAAAATGCTAACCAACGGCTATGAATTGATCATAGCAGCAGGGGTTCTGTCAACGCTTCAGATCGTCTTACATATTTGCACAGCCCTGATTCCCCGATTCCATACAGACATGACCCTGCTCATCATAAACGGTATTATTGCGGCAATCCTTACTTTCATCATATTTTTAAATGGATTCATCCGAACATTCATGGCCTCAAAGCAGCTGGGAATGGGCCTGCGCCTATCATTGCTCTTTTTATGGTGGGTTCCCATAATCAATATCGTGCTTATTATTCTGACATGCAAAATTGTGAAAACAGAATACAATTTCTTGTCCCAAAAAAGACTTATTAATGATCATAGAAAAGATGAGAAAATTTGTCAAACAAAGTATCCGCTCTTAATGATTCACGGAATATTCTTCAGGGATTGGAAATACTTCAATTACTGGGGTCGTATCCCCAAAGAACTGACCGATAACGGAGCATGTATCTATTATGGCAATCATAATTCATCGTTACCGGTTGAACAAAGCGCGGCAGAAATCAGGCAGAGAATCGTGGATATTGTACAAGAAACCGGTTGCGAAAAAGTAAACATAATTGCACACTCCAAAGGCGGTATTGACTCCAGATACGCCATCAGCTGTCTTGACGCGGACAAACATGTGGCTTCCCTGACAACAATCAACACCCCGCACAGGGGCAGCAGTCTGTCAGCAAAACTTGTGGAAAAAACACCTGAGAAAGTGGTTGCAGCTATAGGAAATAATTACGAAAAAATCTTTACCAAGCTTGGGGATGATCAGTGCGACTTTTGCAGCAGCGTCAATGAATTGTCCATGGAACAATGTGTCGAACTTAATAAAAAAATGATTGACTGTAAAGGCGTTTTCTACCAAAGTGTAGGGTCAAAAATGGGATCTTCTTTCAGCGCTTTTCTTCCACTGAGTGCCGGACATGCTATCACACATAAACTGGATGGAGATAATGACGGACTCGTAGCCACAAGCTCTATGGCATGGGGGAAATTCCTTGGCGTATTAACTGCGCCAGGGAAAAAAGGGATTTCTCATGGCGATATGATCGATTTAACCCGAAAAGATATTCCTGGCTTTGATGTGTGTGAGTTTTATGTGAATCTAGTAAGCAACCTGAAACAGAGAGGCCTGTAAGGCCTTTAGTTACAGTTCCTTATTGTTACACGGACGCTATCCCCCGCCTGTTTGCCGATTTTGGCACGGATGCTCTTCAGAACACCAAGAATATAACAAATAGAACCGTCCGGGTTTTTTACGCCCATGTTGACAATACTGCCGTCATAAGGCTCACCGTCAAAGGTAGCATGGACTTTAACTCTGCCTTTGCCAAACTCTGTTCGAAGATCGTATGGGAATGGCACATACGCACCATCTTTGTCAGGAACTTTTTGGATTATTGCGTCATATTCATAGGTTTTTACATTCATCTTTCCACCCTTGTCACTTCATTTTCCCCACATATTCAATATCATTTTCATCACACCATTCTCTGGCAATCTCCACATAGGCTCGATGCTTGAAAGCGTACCACTCCTCTTCCAAATCCACGCGGCATAGCGTATCCTTAAACCGCCGGAACGCGCCTCTGCCCTCCAACGCGACACAGAGCAGTTCATTTTTGCGCGGGTTGGATACCCCTTCGGTAAACTCCACCATGATGTCATATTCGTTGATATCCCTCTGGCTCGGTGCAGCAATCCAATCATTTTCCTCAAACTTCTCGGCGTCAGCATCATCTACAGCCATAAAGTCATTGTAAAAATCGAATTCACCCGTTTCCACGTTGTAAAACAAATGTGTCTCGGAATCGATCATTTCAAATTCCCCAGCCGCTGCGTTCAAGTCCAATTTTTTCATAGTGCCCTCCATGATAATATCCTTCATTCTTCTGTGCTGATTATAACATAAAATCAACCAAAATCAACCAAAAACACATCTATACAAACCAGTATACAAACCAGACGAAATATGCTACTATATTACAAGAAACACGCTATTATATTATAAACTGCCTAAAAACACACAAAGTAGGTCGTGTGTACAACGTGGACAATATCAAGAAATATGAACCCCTCTTGGGCACATGGCATATCGAATCGCCGATAGGTGAAGGTTCTTTCGGCAAAGTCTACCAAATCTGCCGGAAAGAGCTCGGCAAAACCTATTATTCGGCTATCAAGATTATCGCCCTGCCCCAAGACCATTCCGAAATCCAGCGCCTGGAAAGTAAAGGGCTTGATAGAACCGCCATCCACGGTTTTTATCGTTCCCTCATTTCAAATATTGCTTCCGAAATAGATCTGATGCGCCAAATCACTAAGCATAGTCACACGAATGGCGACCCTAAAAGTAGCAACGACAGCCATATTCTCAGCTTCGAAGATTATAAAATTATTGAAAACCCCTACGAAATCGGCTGGGATATTCTGATTCGCATGGAACTGCTCCAGCCTCTTTCTTATTATATCCATAAGAAACCCCTCTCACGCGCCGAAGTTGTCAAGTTAGGCATCCATATGTGCCGCGCTTTGGAATTGTTTCACCACAATACTCTCATTCACAAAAACATCAAGCCCTCAAACATCTTTATCACCCGCCACGGGACATTTAAGCTGGGCGATTTTGGCATAGACAGGCAGCTGCGGCGCACGATATTCGGCGTATCTAAAAAAAGATCCTACGCAGCCATGGCCCCAGAAGTTTTTAAAAGCGAACCCTGTGATACCAGCACAGATACCTACTCCTTGGGCATCCTTATGTATAGCCTCCTCAACCAGAATCGCGTTCCGTTCCTGCCGGGTTCTCCCCAGGCAATCATGCCCAAAGACCACAAAAACGCATTTATGCGGCGCATAAACGGCGAACCGATCCCTGCCCTTGTGGGCGTCAATACAAAACTAAACGCACTTTTGCTGAAAGCCTGCGCCTATAACCGCACTGACCGGTTTTGTACCCCCGCAGAAATGCGCAAAACCTTGGAAACCCTTGCAGCCGCAACCGCCCCGCTCAAATTCTCTCCCCAAACTGTCAGCCCAGGATCCCACCCATACTTCATGGGAAGACAACCCCTGCCAGATTCAGACTCACAAACAGTACATACTGTATCAGAAACACGCACACCAACGGAACGTGCCGTATCACTACCACGCACACCGGTGGAACGTGCCGCATCACTACCACGCGCCGCACCAGCGGCACCCCATACCCCCATATCATACACCAAGCCGGTAACACATCCTGAACCGTCAACACACACTGAACCTATACCCCGACGACCCACAACACACACCGAATCAGCAATACAATCTGAGTCCGCAGTTCATAGAAGCCATAAGAATGCCGCACCGTCATGCCCGCCTCCACAACACCCAAAGAGCGAAAAAAAAGGCTGGCTTTCGTCGTTTATTAGCCGGAAACAACGTCCCCTTATGATCGGCCTGGCCTCCGCTATAGTGCTTATAACACTTGCTGTTGTGCTTGTCAGTTCCCTCACTGTCAAATACGGAATCAACATCAACGGACAAACAGACATCATCTTATCAGATCACAAGGAAGCCCAAGCCGTATTGGATGATCTAAAAGCCTATTATACTGATCTCGCCAGTTCTGCCGCAATCGACATTTCCTCTGTAACATACGAAGAAACCGTTGAAGTAGCAAAAGCCAGAGCTCCTGCCTCAAAAATCAAGGATAAGAACGAAGCCTTACAAGCCTTAATCAAGGGCCAGGATCACACCCAAACCATTGAATATACAGTGACACAAGGAGAAACCATACAAGAAATCGCGCAAAAATACAACATCACGACAGAGGCCATCATAGCTGAAAATGAAGACCTCGCCATTACAGTTGATACCCTCCCCCAAGACCCCTTGACGGAAGGCGCCACAATCAAATTGGCTGTAGCCCAGCCATATCTCCATGTGGTTATAGAAGGCAGTTTCAATATCACCGAAGAAATCGACATTGAGATCCACACAGAAAAAAAAGACACTCTTCTTCAGAACACCGCCAAAGTGCAACAGGAAGGAGAAAAAGGATTTCGGGACGCAATATACACCATAGTCTTAAAAAACAATGTCCCTGTCGAGAAAACCATACTCGAGGAAACCATCCATAAAGAAATGGTGCCCAAAATCGTCTTTGAAGGATCCAGACCGCCACGTCCGGGCGCCGACAGCGAGCAACTCAAATACATCATCCATCGCGAAAGCACCGGAAACGTAAAAGCCACAAATGGGCCCTATAAGGGATTAGGGCAGTTGATGGACAGATACTATCAGACCTATGTTGGCATGAGCTACGAGGAAACGCTCCAACAGCCAGACCCCTATGCTGTGCAAGTCGACGCCATGCTCGGGTATATTTACGCACGGTATGGTTCAATTGAAGCCGCGTATAATCATTGGGTTCAAAATCATTGGTATTAAATATGATCTGCAAAAAGGGTAGAAGGAAAATATAGACCTGCCACCAGAAAGGCCGTTTCCTTAGTAATAAAAAAATTTCAAAAATACATTGACACCCATCTATGTTACCATATATAATAACACATAGACCAACATCTATGTAAGGAGGTTCTAAAGTGGATGAGAAATACACAAAAAGTGCCGGACTATTTAAAGCCCTTACCGACCCAAACCGACTGATGATTGTTGACATGCTCTCCTGCGGCGAGCTTTGTGCTTGCGATATTTTGGAGCATTTTAAGATCACGCAGCCAACCCTTTCCCACCATATGAAAAGTCTTTGTGATTGTGGCCTGGTAAATGGGCGCAAAGAAGGAAAATGGATATATTATTCCTTGAATGAAAAGGCTGTACAGGACTTCAAAAACTTTTTATGCTCCATAACCACGAACACAGATGATTGCATTTGCAAAGAAAGGGAATGTAACTGTGGAGAAAAACAATAATGCTAAGCTCTCTTTTCTCGATCGGTTCCTAACGCTGTGGATCTTTGTTGCTATGGGCATCGGAGTCTTAGGAGGATTCATCTTTCCCGGCATAGCCAATTCCCTTGAAAAGATGAGCAGCGGAACCATATCATGGCCCATTGCGCTTGGACTGATTATTATGATGTACCCGCCCCTTGCCAAAATAAAGTATGAGGAAATAGGCAAAGTTGCAAAAAATAAGAAGGTTCTTGGCTTATCCCTTATCCAAAACTGGATTATTGGTCCTGTGCTTATGTTCGTTCTGGCTGTTCTGCTTTTGCCGGATATGCCGGATTACGCAGTGGGCTTAATCATTATTGGTCTGGCGCGCTGCATCGCCATGGTAATTATTTGGAACACGCTGGCAAAAGGCGATAACGAATATTGCGCTGCGCTCGTTGCGCTCAATTCAATATTCCAGATCCTATTTTACTCTGTGTACA
Organism: Peptococcaceae bacterium; assembly: GCA_009782825.1. Taxonomy (GTDB): domain Bacteria; phylum Bacillota; class Desulfitobacteriia; order Desulfitobacteriales; family Syntrophobotulaceae; genus WRJI01. Next base: position 39,803 of record WRII01000003.1, on the reverse strand, counting down.
TCTATTTGTTCGTTACGGTTCTCCCCCAATGGCTTGGTTTGTCATGGGGCGGGCAAGAGGTGAATGTTTCCATATGGTCTGTCGCCAAAAGCGTTTTGATATATTTGGGCATCCCGTTTGCCGCCGGATTTTTGACCCGCTTTGCCCTGCTGCGAATTAAAAGCAAGGAGTGGTATGAGAAGGTATTCATTCCCAAAATATCACCCGTCGCCTTGATTGCCTTGCTCTATACAATTGTCGTGATGTTCATACTGAAAGGACAGTTTATTATTACACTGCCGCTGCATGTTGTTCGCATCGCCATTCCTTTGCTCATTTACTTCGCCGTCATGTTTTTGATCAGCTTCTATATGTCATATAAACAGGGCGTCAATTATGAACAGACCGTTACCTTATCTTTCACAGCCGCGAGTAACAACTTTGAACTCGCTATTGCCGTGGCGGTGGCGGTTTTCGGCATTGCTTCCGATCAGGCTTTTGCGGCGGTAATCGGCCCGCTGATTGAGGTCCCTGTCATGATAGCGCTTGTAAATCTTGCTTTGCGGTTTAAGAAAAAATATTTCACGCAAACAAATTACGTTCCAGAGAGGCAATTAAAAAATGAAAGGAGCAATGATTGATCCCGATAAACACAATAACTGTTATCAAAACATCGGCTACATGGAGGAATCCTATCACGAAAACGATAACCTTGATTATGTGGAGGTAGGAAGAAATGTCTAAAAACTGGTATCCCGTGATTAACACGGAAACTTGTATTGACTGTGGCACGTGCATAAATTATTGCGCTCACGGCGTTTATGACAAGAACAGTCCTCAGAAGCCTTTTGTTGTCTATACAAATGGTTGTATAGATCAATGTCACGGCTGCGGCAATCTCTGCCCGACAGGTTCCATCACCTATGCTGGTGACAATACTGGCTGGACGCCGCCAAATCAAAAGATAAGCGACACTTCAAAAACCGATAGCGAGTGCAGCATCGATTGTTCGTACAGTGAAACCACTATGGCAGCGAAACCGACTACAAAGAAACTCAATATCGATTTCCTGTATCTTGACCTGAACACCTGTGAACGGTGCATGGCAACTGATGAAACACTTCAAAAGGCGCTTGGAGTTCTGTCTCCGGGGTATTTGAAACGCTTGGCTATCAGGCAGAAGTGAACCCGGTCAATATAACATCAAAAGAGCTTGCAGAAAAATACCGCTTTATCAGTTCTCCGACCATCCGTGTAAACGGCGTAGATATCAGCAGTGAGTTAGAAGAAAGTGACTGCGCTGATTGCGGTGACTTAGCTGGCTGTAGCGTGGATTGCCGAGTGTTCGTCTATGAAGGCAAAAATTACGAACAGCCGCCTGTTGCTATGATTACAGACGGTATCTTAAAAGCTATTTATGGGCAAAAACCCAAAGAAAAATCCTACATGTTACCAGATAATCTGATTAAGTTTTTTGATGGTGTCAATATCGATGGCAATAACGACTGTGGTTGTGATAGTGATTGCGGTTGCGATAATACACAGCCCAATAATAAATCAAGGAGTGAACACACCATGAAAACCATGATCATCTATGAACCTGCCATGTGCTGCCCGACAGGGCTTTGCGGAGTAGGTGTTGATCCCGAATTACTGCGTATTTCAGCAGCTTTGGAAACCCTAAAAACATGTGGCACAGAAATCAAACGCTATAATCTGACAAATGCCCCACAAGAGTTTGTGAACAATGCTGAAGTCAGTCAACGCTTAACAGATGAAGGTGTTGAGGTACTACCCATCGTAGTTGTTGACGGGAAAATCGTTATAACAAAGCGTTATCCCCGTAATGATGAATTCGAAAAGTTACTGGATATAACTTGTGATTGCCTACACAACGCTTGCCCTACCAACGCAGATAATTCTTGCGGTTGCGAAAGCGAAGAAAGCAAGGGTAAAGAACCCATCGCAGATGATTCTTGCGGCTGTGGTTGTGGGGAGGCTGGCTGCTGATGTATACACCATTCAATCTTCAAAATATCCCGCTGACAAAATATCTATTTTTCACTGGCAAGGGCGGCGTGGGCAAAACTTCCGTCGCCTGCGCCACCGCCGTTACCCTTGCAGATCATGGCAAAAGGATATTGCTCATAAGCACCGACCCCGCTTCCAATTTGCAGGATGTTTTTAGTACCGACCTTTCAAGCAAAGGGACGCCGATTAAAGAAGTGCCGGGACTGATAGTTGCCAATCTTGATCCATTACAAGCGGCAGCAGAATATCGCGAAAGCGTGATTGCCCCCTATCGCGGCAAACTGCCTGAAAGCGTAATAGCCAATATGGAGGAACAGCTATCCGGCTCCTGCACGGTTGAAATTGCCGCGTTTAATGAGTTTTCCAATTTCATAACCGATAAAAAAGCACAGAACGAGTACGACCATATTATTTTTGATACAGCTCCCACAGGGCATACGCTAAGAATGCTGCAGCTTCCGTCGGCATGGAGTAATTTCATAAGTGAAAGCACGCATGGTGCGTCCTGCTTGGGACAGCTTGCGGGATTGGAGAGCAAAAAGGAAATATACAAGAAAGCGGTCGAAACATTGCCAGATGGTCAATTAACAACGCTCATTCTTATTTCCCGTCCTGAAAGTTCCCCGCTCAAAGAAGCTGCACGAGCCTCAAAGGAGCTGGCTGATTTAGGTATTCTCAATCAGATATTAACTATCAATGGCGTATTGACCGCCTATGATGACACTATTTCCGAAAGCCTTTATCACAAACAAAAAAAGGTACTTTCGGATATTCCGGTAGGATTGCAGACGATTACGATTTATTCCGTTCCACTCCGCGCCTACAACATAACAGGCATGGAAAATGTACGCAATCTGCTTGTAAAAGACAACTTTTCCCCATGCGATGACACATTAAAAACCACCGATATCCCGAAGCTCAGCAAAGTGATAGACGATTTATTCAAGAGCAGGAAAAAGGTTATTTTCACAATGGGTAAAGGCGGCGTAGGTAAAACATCTGTTGCCGCTGCCGTCGCGCTTGGGCTATCCGCCAAAGGCGAAAATGTGCATTTAACGACCACCGACCCTGCCGCACACATAAAATTTGTCATAGATGAGAACAGCCGTATAAGCATAAGCCACATTGACGAAAAGGCAGAGTTGGAACGTTATCAAAATGAAGTGCTGGCCAAAGCAAGGGAAACAATGTCGGAAAATGATGTTGCCTATGTAGAAGAAGACTTGCGTTCCCCCTGCACACAGGAAATAGCTGTATTTCGCAAATTTGCCGAAATTGTGGAACGCGCGGACAATGAAATTGTTGTTATCGATACCGCCCCCACAGGGCATACATTACTCTTGCTTGACGCGACACAAAGTTATCACAAAGAAGTAAAACGCACACAAGGCGACATTCCCGAAACGGTGAAAAAACTGCTCCCCAGACTTCGCAATGCAGACGAAACAGAAGTGATTATTGTTACGCTCGCAGAAACCACGCCCGTCTATGAGGCCATACGTTTAGAGGAAGATTTAGAACGCGCCGGAATTGCCACGAAGTGGTGGGTTATCAATTCGTCCATGTACGCGACGGAAACGACCAATCAGCTTTTGCAAGCCAAAGCAAGCCATGAAATCGAATGGATCAACAAAGTTGATGAAAGATCAGGCGGGCATTTTGCCGTCATTGCGTGGAGCGCAGAAGATATTAAGGGCAGTCAGTTATTAAATATGTAAACCTGGAAGGATGTGCTGAAATGAACAAAAAAGCAAATGAAGTTTTGAAATCCTTTAATAACGGCTTTTATTGTTCACAAGCCTTATTATCCACGTACTGTGAAGATTTAGGATTGGATAAAGAGACTGCTTTAAAAATATCCTGCGGTTTGTCAGCAGGAATGGCACGGTTAAGTTCAACGTGTGGTGCAGCGACAGGAGCATACATGGTCATCGGCCTGAAACATGGAAATTCTGTGCCGGGTGATAAAGAATCAATAGAAAAAACCTTTGCACTTATTCAAGAGTTTGACAGACAATTCACTGCAAAGCACGGATCCACAAACTGTCGGGAACTTTTAGGTGTTGATTTGCGGTATGGCGACAAGGACCTTGCAAGTGAACGGGTACAAGCCATATGCCCATGTCTTGTGAAAGACGCTGCAGAAATTTTGGACTCTCTTTTATATAAGCCCGAGTTGCAAACAGATGGAAAGCCAAAGGTTGCCTTCATATGTGTTCACAACTCATGCCGTAGCCAAATCGCGGAGGCCCTTGGCAAACACTTTGCTGAAAACGCGTTTGAAAGTTACAGCGCGGGCACAGAGGTTCAAGACAAAATCAATCCCGATGCTGTACGGCTTATAAAAAAACTTTATAATATTGATATGGGAAAAACGCAGTATTCAAAATCATTATCCGATATACCGTCTATCGATATCGTTATCACAATGGGTTGTAATGTGGAGTGTCCATTCTTACCCTGCAAGCATCGTGAAGATTGGGGGCTTGAAGATCCAACAGGCAAAAGCGATGAAGAATTTATCAAGGTCATAAAACTTATTGAGGAAAAAGTGTTGAAACTGAAACAGCAGCTCACGGATATCGCGAAAACCACCTGAAGAATACTAAGCTTAGGTGCTGGAAAGCCTACAAATTTTATTAGACGCGTATACTGCGTTGGAACGGGAGTAAACATGAATACGAATATCAGGGAAAAGGTACAAGAACAGTACGGCAAAATTGCTGAGGAATTCAGTAAAAAGGAGAAGACCGGGGGATGCTGTTCATCTGCTGGTTGCGGCAATCAAAGTATTACAGATACCTCAGTAAATTATGCGGGTATGGAACTTTCAGCACTTCCCAGAGAAGCGATAGAAGCATCCCTGGGTTGCGCAAATCCCCTTGTGTTTGCGCAGCTTAAAGAAGGTGAAACGGTTTTGGACTTGGGCAGCGGCGGCGGTATCGATGTTTTAATGGCGTCACGTTTTGTGGGCGATAACGGCAAAGTGTACGGTCTTGACATGACCGACGAGATGTTGCGGCTCGCGAATGGGAACAAGGCCAAAATGGGTGTTGCCAATGTAGATTTTATCAAAGGCTATATTGAAGAGATTCCCTTGCCAGACGAGACTGTTGACGCGGTCATTTCAAACTGTGTTATTAATCTGTCCGAAGATAAAGAGAAAGCCCTGTCTGAAGCATACAGAGTTATCAAGCAGGGTGGCCGTTTGCGGGTGGCCGATGTTGTAACGATTAAGGAAGTCAGTCCCGAAATTCGCAAAAGCGCGGAAATGTGGTGCGGCTGTCTGGCCGGCACAATTACTATTGAGGCGTATGAATCCATTTTGCGAAAGTGCGGCTACACAAATATACAAATTGAGATTGCCCACGTTTACACCAAAGAGGTAATCCTCTCTGAATTTATGAATCAATTGGAATCCAATATTGACAATGCTGATTTAGAAACGTTGGATGGAGCTTTTGCAGGAGCTTTGATCAGCGCTGATAAATGAGTTGATATGAACCGAGTGTTATGTAAGTGCTGGGGGTAACCCCAGCAGGACAAAGCCCCTGGTTTCTGCTGGGGTCACCCCCAGCTGCAGCGTTGCAATGGATAGACACAAACCAATCCGCCCCCCATCGGACTCCCGTAGTCCGGTTGGACCCAAAGCACCTGGATCATATGCCCCGCCTGTAGAACTGGGTCCATGGCCAAGTTACAAATGGTGGGCAATGGGGGATTCGAACCCTCGGCCTCATGCATGTGAGGCATGCGCTCTAACCAACTGAGCTAATTGCCCAAAATATCAACCAACCCCTATTAAAAATACATATCCTGCTGAAGGATATCAGGTCTACAAAAAAATGTCAAGAATCTATTTTTCTCATTTTTTCATATTATTCGCTATTATTCGCTGTGATTCTAGTATTCACTTTCCATTACTTCATCTCTCTCACGTCTCAAAAACCCTCTTCACCTTCGGCACCACATAATGACTTCCGCCCCTGTTTTGAACATCCTCCACCATGGCAATCACCAGGAGCGAATCTTCCGGGGATGCATCCGCTGTCAACAGGACAAACCAGCCCAGCTGCGTCCCATGGACATCATCCACAGACTGCTTAATCTCCGCTGTTCCCGTCTTTCCTCCAAGAGTGAGGCCTGGGATTTGGGCATCGGTAGCCGTGCCGCTTTCCACGACCTGAACCAGGAATTTTTTAATAGAATCCGCCGTTTCAGGCTTAAAGACATTTTCCTTCCAGAACTTCTGAACCGAGGGTTCGTTCTGAAGCGTGTCACTTTGAGACGAGTCATTTTGAGACGTCTCACTCAAAGACGTCTCGCTTAGAGACGACTTACTTTGAGGTGAATCCTCCTGCAACACATAAGGCCGAATCATACTGCCCTCATTAACAAAGGCGGAATAAATAGAAGCCAGATGCAGAGGATTGATCAAGATTTGTCCCTGCCCGTACCCGCTGTCTGCCAACTGAATCTCCGACTCAAAAGCCTTTGTTGTCGAAAATGTCGACGGCGCCAAGCCAAAATCAAAGGGCAAACTCTCCTCAAACCCGACCTTCTTCAGCTGTTGAGCAAAATTATCCGGCCCAATTTTCAGAGCCGCCTTGCCAAAATAAATATTATCGGAAAACTTCAGCGCGTTTTCCGTGTTCGCCGGACCAACATACTCTTTGGTCGTCACAATAGAATACCCGCCCCAGCCGGCATCCTTCTTCCACACAAGGCCGCTATGCCCGAAATCATCATTGGCCGCAAAGGCCCCCGTGTCCAGACCAATGGCCGCTGTCAGCGCCTTAAACGTAGATCCGGGACAATACGCCGCCTTAAAGCGATTGTACAAGGGTTTGTTTCTATCCTCATTGAGAGCCGTCCATTGTGCCTGTGGCATACCCTGAATAAAATCATTGGCATTATAAGTGGGAGTGCTGACCAGCCCCAGGATCTCCCCTGTCTTGGGATTCATAGCCACGGCGCAGCTTTTATCCTGAAAGAATTGGTTATACAGCTTGGTTTGCACCTGAGCATCAAGTGTTAAGGTAAGATTTTTACCGTCGACCTTTTCCTTGCTGACTAAAATCTCTTTAACAGTTCCTTCATGATCCGTAATGATGATTTCGCAGCCATCCTGTGCCCGCAGGCGTTCTTCATAAAGCTTCTCCAGACCAACTTTGCCAATCAGGCTGTTTCCATGGTATCCCTGCCCGCCCAGGTCCTCCAGCTCTTCCGCCGTGATACTTTGTATGTATCCGATGAGGTGGGAAGCCTTTTCTCCTAACGGATAAAACCTGCCTTCTAAAGCCGCCATTTGAGCATCAGAACCATCTTGCGCATCAAAGGCCTCTTGAGTTCCGGAACCTTCCCCGGCCAGCAACACGCCATTGCGGTCGAAAAGATTCCCCCGTTTGGCGGGAAATCTGTTGACACGAACCTTGTCATCCCCTGCCAGCTTGGGAAAAATCCACTGGGGCGCCCATTCTATTCTGTATTTCTTCTCCGTATCCAAACTCAGAACGGCAAAGTTGGTGTAGAAGATTTCTCCGGCCAACGTATCCATACGCATCTCATAGTCAACCACGCGCCAAGTTTTCTGCATGTCCGCGGTTTCCGAGCCGGGATCCGAGGAGCCCATCTGATCGATATAGTGATCGATATACTCCAGGGAATCCGGTTTTTTGTGATAAGGATATGTCTCAGTTACAGTTACGGAGATGTTTTTCGCCTCAATACCTTCATAAATGTTCTTGTTCCGTGTCACGAAATCTTCTTTGGTAATCTGAGTTTGGCTGCGTTCACTCAACAGCTCATAAAGGTCTTCGTACTGTCCGTCACCTATCTGAGCAAAGTAATGAGTCACCGTTTCTGTCATCCTGCTGTTGCTGTCTGAACTTGAGAATGCTGAATAAGCAAAGATACCGGCTGTAATCAGGGCTGCGAGGCCTAAGGTTATACCAAGGCCTAGTAAAATCTTTTTGCGCATTGTACTTTCCTCCTCCTACACCTTATAGTGTATACCTGGAGGAGGAAAAAAACCAGCAGGAGATCTATGCCACATCGAATATATCGTGTATACCTGAAGGAAGGTTATGTTCAAAGGTTATGTCCACTTGTCCACCTAAAGTTCTCTTTTCCCGCCCCCACCTCAAAATGATATTTAGCAATGCCCAGATCAATCTGCGTATAGCTTCCTCGCCCTATCGCCTGGGCTTGCACCCCCTCCTTCGTCAATGTGAACAGAAATTTCTGCTGATTGTTGGCCGTGGGCGCCAACAGCGCTGCCTCCCCGCCTTTACGGAACCATGCCGGCATATCGCCTTCCCCATCGCTTTCCATACGACATAAGGTTTCAAAAGGTCTGCTCTTGTGGGGCACACCTTGGGTAACCCCATAACCAAGAGGAATGACGCACCCCAATTTCTCCTCTGGGCCGATGGCAGCTCCACACCTGCCTTTGCTGTAAGAGACAGCTACCCAGCAGCTGTTCAATCCCAACTGTTGGGCTTTCAAAACAACACGCTGGCCAAAATACCCAATCTTTTCTTCAAAATCAGGCCCCGGTTTGCCGATGAGAGCCAGATAGGTATTGATCCCGGAAAATCTTCCGGATAAGCTAAGGCGCGCCATAATACCAGAAAAGGCCCGAGGCTCATGGGTGACCAGTTGGATATTGAGACCGCTCTCCGCATTGCATGTCGCGATTTCCGCCGTGAGTGCCGTGAGTATCTCCGGTTCGATGTCTTTTTCCAGATAGCTTCTTACAGCGTGTCTGTTTTGCATGGCTTCTTGAAGTGTCATTGTTGCTGTTGGTGTCGGTGTTGGTGTTGGTGTCATTGTCGTTCCTCCAATCTATAGAATAGTCAATTTTGTAACTTCGCAAAAACCCGTTTCAAAATTTCAATATCACTTTCGCTGATACACTCAAAGATTTTATGGCTGTATTCCAATACAATCTTAGTGATAGGAGTCTGTAAAGAGCGCGAATGTTTTGTGGTAGATATCATAAAGCTCCTCCTGTCCGCCGGGTTTGGCGTTCGGCACACCATATCTTTCTTTTCCATGGTATCCAATATCCTGGTAAGGTTAGACTTGTTTTTGCATGTCAGTTCACAGAGCCGCTGTTGGGTCAGGTTATCCTGCTGCCATAAACGGAATAAAATCGCGAAATTATCTATGGTAATGTCATACCCGTTTTTGAGAAATTCCTTTCTCAATTCATCTTTCAGCGCTATTGAAGTCATACATATTGTATAAATCAGATCATATTTTTCTTCAAGGGTGTACATGCTCTTACTCTCCCTTCAGTTACTCAGGTATCAACCCTTGTTCTACCCACCTGCTAATAACTCCTTTGTATTGCGATCTGTTTTTAAAAACATAAGGTTTGATAACCATATTAAAGGCTATCGTACTTACCAGTTTGTCATAAAAAGATGAGGGATTTTTCTTGTTCAGGCTGAGAACAAATTTATGGCACAGTCTTTCAATGTGTTTGTTCCTCTGGTCGTTTAAGGCTGTATCGCCATGATTTATTTTTATCATATATTTACATCTTGCTGCGCCACCAGAACGTTGTATTAAGTTGTTAATGACTTTTTGGGCTTCTCCCCCTCCATAATTCGCGTATGTCACCACCGAAAAACAGGCTTTGTTTTTTAGCAGCTGTTCAAAGATAAAATGCCCCCTGTCGATCAATATTTTAAACTGGGCTGATACATTGCTGGCGTAAGTCGGACTCCCCAAGATTACGCCGTCACATTCTTCAATTTTGCGGGATAAGTCTTCAATCCCATCTTCTTGAATATGGCAGCGCCCCGTTTTGTAACACGCAGCGCATCCTGTACAAAATAACAAATTCAGCTTTGCCAAATCTATAGACTCAATCTCTATATTTGAATCCATCTTCCCAATAGTCTCGCTTATTTTTGATAATACCTGTCCTGTGGCCCCATTGCTTCTGGGACTTCCATTGATGATAATGATCTTCATAGTACCTCCTAAAAAGTATATTAATTGATACATCTACTGTTAATATATCAACAAAATGCGGGGGTGTCAAGAAAATAAGATCCAAAAAATATCTTGACACTGTAAAGATTATGATTTATAATGTAGACAGTGTAAAGATAAAAAGAGGTGTGTCATGTCCAAAAAAAAGCGCCAAGCCTATCATCATAAAGACCTGAAACATGCACTTATCGAAAGGGGCATTGAGTTGATCAATGAAGAAGGGCTCAAAACATTCTCCCTGCGTAAAGTTGCGGCGGCTTGTGGCGTAAGCCACGCCGCGCCATATAGTCATTTCCAGAACAAAGAGCATTTATTGAGCGCCATGCAAGATTATGTTACGAACGAGTTTTCCAAGGTATTAGAAAACACCATAGCCGGATGCGGCAATAAACCCAATGCTTTGGAATATCTTGGCAAGGCCTATGTTATTTTCTTTATGGATAATCCTCATTATTTTTCGTTTTTGTTTACCCAATCACATGTGCAAATAGATTTATCATTCAGCGCAGACAGTCACAATACCTATAAGCCGTTTGAAATATACAAGGAATTAGGACTCGCGTTGCTGGATAAATCCAACTATCCGGAAGCGGGCCGAAAAGACGCGATAATAGCAATGTGGTCTTTTGTTCATGGACTTGCTTCTTTAGTGACCATGAAAAATGTTCATTATGATGAAGACTGGCGCGATAAAATCACCGACTTCATGAAAGCTTTTCAATGCACTTTCCTTGGCGGCAACTTGAATTAATTAAAATATGGGGGTAATCAAAATGCTGGGTATTTATTTTAGCGGGACAGGAAACTCAAGATTTTGTGCTGAAAGATTTTGTTTTTATTATGATGGGAGTAAACCGCTTTCTATAGAAGACAGCGGCACTGCTGAGGCGATACGCAAATCGGAAGAGATCACCTTAGCCTATCCAACTCACTATAGCAACATTCCAAAAATAGTTAGAGATTTTATTCGTACAAACAAATCATGTTTTGTGAATAAGCGTATTTATGTTATTGCTACAATGGGCTTGTTTAGCGGCGACGGAGCCGGCTGCGGCGCGAGATTGCTTAAAAAATGCGGAGGAAAAATTATCGGGGGGCTGCACCTTAAAATGCCTGACTGTATCGGCGACGTGAAAGCCTTAAAAAAACCATTGGCCGAGAACCAACACCTTGTAATCAACGCGGAAGAGAAAATAAAGCGGGCCGTAAATGCCTTAAAACAAGACGACCCGACACAAGAAGGGTTGGGCTTCTTGTGTCATGTTGCCGGACTATTTGGTCAAAGACTATGGTTTTACGGAAAAACAATGCGCTATACCGACAAATTAAATATAAGCGAAAATATGTGTACCAGTTGTGGCGCGTGTGTTGGCCTCTGCCCCATGAAAAACCTAACACTTACTCATCAAAAACCCTCAGCAGGCAGCAAATGTACTATGTGCTACCGATGTATTAACAGCTGCCCAAATAAGGCGATTACACTTTTGGGCAAAGCGGTTGTCGAGCAATGTAAACTCGATAAGTATATTACTTAAAATTACTCCTCCATGACCTCAATACTGTTTATCCCCAGCTTCATCACCACCTTCCTCAAAAACCGATTATACATAAACGGCGCTTTCCAATACTTCAACAGCAGTTTCATCCGCATAGGGATAGACTTTACGCGATACTTCCACGCTGGATTCTTATGACAGGAATTCAAAATCACCGCCAAGGCATGGGCGCTGTTCAACGCATAACTGATACCTTCAAGAGACGACGGACTGATAAATCCCGCCGCTTCCCCAATCAGGAACACATCTCCCCGCGCGGCGCAAAAGTCCCTCAGACCGCGTGGAATCGACACCTGACACGCCTCTGTTTTAACTGCGGCCCCAAATGTAAATCCATCCTGTTGCAGCTTCTCTTTCAGCACCTCAAACCGCTTCCGGCTCTCTTTTTTAGGAAACGCGCCCCCTAAAATAAAATAGCCGTCCTTCGAAATACTCCAGCAATAGGAATCTGTAATGTCATTGTCAAAAATACAGGAGTAAAACGGCGTCACATGTTTCTCCTCAAACCACTGCTGGATGGACGTGTATTGCCGAATTTTCTGTTTTGGAAATAGGGTTCTTCTGACCATGGAATGGGATCCATCCGCACCGATCACATATTTTGCAGTCACTGTTTGCTCGGCGCCCCGCGGCGTGTGCCGGATACCTGTTGACTGCCCCTCCTCTGTTTTGTTCTGTATGTATGTGATTTCGTAACATTCCCCAACTTTTCTAATACTTTTACAGGAGGCGTCCGTGCACAGTGTAACATGATCCGGAATCAGAGACATCAGCCACATATCAAACTTATGGCGGTCAAGGTTCATATAAAACCGCCGATAGTATCGCATAAGCTTCTGCCCGGTATCCACAGTTTTGACCGCAAAAATCTGTGGATCTACCAGCACATCCTTTGGCAGCGTCAAATTGAATTTTGACAGGGCCTTCTGGGCATCAGGCGCCAGCAGCCCGCCGCAGGGTTTGCGGAAGGATCTCTCCGTTTCATCACTCTTTTTATCAATAGCAATACTGTTAAACTTAGGATCCAGCAACCGCGTCAGCGTGGCTCCGGCCGGCCCCAACCCTATAATGGCAATATCGTACATAAATTTTTCTCAATCTCAATATCAAACATAGAGTTAGTCTCCTCTTCAGCAACATCTTAGCATTTTTCAATGGGACTTACAACATCGGGGGCATGTCAAATATATAGAGCTGCTTAGATGCGTAACTACTTAAATCAGTTTATTTAATAATAGTTCTCTATTCAATAATTAAATATTTCTCAATCAAAAAATACCACACAATCAAAAAATACCCCTTGACAAAATTTCTAATAAAGTTATAATACTAACATCGTTAGCCTTTAAAGTGTTAACTTTCTGAGTTATATCCTTCAACCTTCCCAAGGGAGACGAAAAAAATGGATTACACAGATCTGGCCGCAGACTTTTTGGACACCATGAACATGCTGCGCAACGCCCAGTTTCAAAAAGACATTTCCGAGTCCATGCGAGGCGAACTCTTTATTCTTCAATATATAACCCAGCATGAAGATCTGGTTCTGCCCAGCGCCATCAGCCATGAAATGAACATCAGCTCCGCCCGCATCACGGCGATTTTGAATAACATGGAAGATAAAGGGCTTGTCACCCGGGAAATTGACCGGAGCGACAGACGGAGAATTCTCATCCGGCTGACTCAGCCCGGAAAAGACCTGGCGGACTATCATCGGCAAAAAGTCATCACTCATACAATCCACATGCTCAGTCTTTTGGGCGAACAAGACGCCAGAGAATATGTGCGCCTTACCAAAAAGCTCGCTTCAGAACTCGACGGCAATATTCCCCCTTGATTCGCTGAAATCTGGCGCTCCAACCCAAGAACCACGACCTATGAACCACAAAAAACGGAGCATAGATTACAAATCACAAAATACAAACCACAAAACACGGATCACGATCTTAAGGAGGGTACCCATGCTCAAAATTCTAAAATACCTCAAATGGCGAGAATGGCAGCTGATCCTTGTCAGCCTCGTCTTTATTGTCTTTCAGGTCTGGCTCGAGCTCAAGATGCCGGAATATATGGCTGAAATAACCCGCCTCGTCGAAACACCAGGCAGTGAAATGAGCGATATCTGGATCAACGGCGGCTGGATGATGGCGTGCGCTTTTGCCAGCCTGATCTCCGCGTTTATCGTCGGCTTTTTCGCGTCGCGGATCGCGGCGTCCTTTGCCCAGAGATTGCGCAGTCTTCAGTTCAACAAAGTCGACTCCTTCAGCATGGAAGAAATCAATCAATTTTCCACATCCAGCCTCATTACCCGTTCCACAAATGACGTTACCCAGGTTCAAATGCTGATAACCATGGGGCTGCAAGTCATTATCCGGGCCCCCATTATGGCAGTCTGGGCTATTTTCAAAATAGCCGGCAAAGGCTTCGAGTGGACTCTGGCCACAGGCGTCACCGTCGGGGTTCTCATTGTCCTCTTTACCGTGGTTATGATCTTTGTCATGCCTAAATTTAGAAAAATGCAGAAGCTCATTGATAATGTTACCCGTGTTACCCGAGAAAACCTGACCGGTTTGCGCGTTGTCCGCGCCTACAACGCGGAAGATTTTGAAAAAGAAAAATTCGAGGCCGCGAATCAGGAATTAACCGGTACACAGCTGTTCACCAGCCGGGCCATGGCCATCATGATGCCTTTTGTTACGACTATTATGAGCGGTCTCAGTCTCATTATTTTCTGGATCGGCTCTTATCTCATCGACGGAGCCCCCTTATGGGCGGACAGACTCAGTTTATTTGTCAACATGGCTGTGTTCACTCAATATGCCATGATGGTCATTATGTCTTTCATGATGCTGGTCATGATCTTCATTATGCTGCCCCGGGCCAATGTTTCAGCCAAGCGCATCAACGAAGTGCTGGACACCCAGCCCACCATCATCGAAGGCCACATCACTGAGGGCAAAACCGGCCTCACGGGGCACGTCACGTTTAACAATGTCAGCTTCAAATATCCGGACGCAGAAGAATATGTGCTCCATGATATCAACTTTACGGCCCAACAAGGAGAAACTGTTGCTTTTATCGGATCTACCGGCAGCGGCAAATCCACCTTGATCAATCTTGTCCCCCGTTTCTTTGACGCCACCGAAGGCGAAGTCCTTGTTGACGGCGTTAATGTCCGAGACTACACTTTGGAAGCCTTGTACAATAAAATTGGTTATGTTCCTCAGCGGGCCGTTCTTTTTAAGGGAACCGTCAGCTCCAATGTAGCTTTTGGGGACAACGGCGGCGCCGCGTTTACGGAGGCCGATATCAAAACAGCTGTCCGCATTGCCCAAAGCACAGACTTTGTCGAAAATATGGAGGACAATTACGACGCGGACATCGCCCAAGCCGGCGCCAACGTGTCCGGCGGCCAGAAACAGCGTCTGGCTATCGCCCGGGCCATCTGCCGCAAGCCTGAGATCTATATCTTTGATGATTCCTTCTCCGCCTTGGACTACAAAACAGACCGGATTTTGCGCAGCGAATTGAAAAAGGAAACCGCCGGCGTTACCAGCATGATTGTCGCCCAGCGCATCGGGACCATTATGGATGCCGATAAGATCCTCGTTCTGGATGAAGGCCGCGTGGTGGGCCAGGGAACCCACAAAGAATTGCTGAACACCTGTGCCATCTATAAAGAAATTGCCATGTCGCAATTAAGCGAGGAGGAACTCGTTTCATGAATACTACAGAAAACCCCATGAACCCGGGAGGAGCGAGAGGTCTTGGAGGACCGGGAGGTTCCGGACCGGGAGGTCCCGGAGGATCCGGCCCTCCCGGAGGCGGTCCAAGATTCGGAGGCGGCGGCCGCCGGCGGTTTGGCGGCGGACCCCGTGGTATGGGCGCCCCTGTGGAAAAACCCAAAGACTTTAAAGGAACATGGCTGAAACTTATCCGATACTGCCGTTCCTATCTGCCCATCATCATCATTGCCCTTGTCATTGCCGGCATAGCCACAGTGCCTCCTATCTACGGCCCTCATGTCTTGAAACAAATGACAGACGGCATTGAAGTCGGCATTAAGCCGCGGATCGATCTTGGTTCTGTTTATCAGGAAATCATCCGGCGCATGCTCCAGGCCCAAGCCTCAGGACAGGATCCGGCCGGTATTTTTGCTCCGCCCCTTGTTGAGAAGTTACAGAACCCCGATGTTGGGGTTAATCTGAATACTCTATGTGAAGAAATACAACAGACTTGGCAGGAAGCCCAGGCTGAAGAGAGAGATCCTGCCAACGCTTTCGCTAATAGGGAACCCAGTAACGAGATGATGAAATTGTCTGCGCTCCTCATGCAGCAATGGGAAGCCGTCATGATCGCCGGGCAGCATCCGGCCAGTATTTTTGCCAACCCGGATCTCACTATCATGGATCCCCAAGCACGTGAGGTCTTGGATCAGATGCAACAGTTCATGGCCCAAGGCATTGATCCCCTCACCAGCGGCATCGATATGGACTTGGTGATTGGCTTGGCCCTGCTTTTAGTGTGTCTGTATATCACCTCGGGTCTTCTTGGATTTACCGAAAATTTCATCATGGCCACCATCGCCGCCAGGGTCTCAAAAAAACTGCGCACAGGCATCTCCGATAAAGTTAACAAATTGCCTTTGAAATACTTTGACAAAACCAGCTTTGGCGATGTCATAAGCCGTGTAACCAACGACGTTGACGCCATCGGCATGACATTGAACCAGAGCCTGGATATGCTGGTTCGGGCCGTCACCATGTTCCTGGGCTGTCTGGTCATGATGACAATCACAAATGGGATTATGGCCCTCACTGCTGTTGTATCCTCTCTGCTGGGCTTCGCTCTGATGATGCTGATTATGTCTAAATCCCAGAAATATTTTGCCGCGCAGCAGAAAGGCCTTGGAGAGATTAACGGCCATGTGGAAGAGATGTATTCCGGGCACAATGTCATCAAAGCCTACAATGGCGGCAAAGAATCCAAGAGAGTCTTTGAGAAAATCAACGGCGCTCTCTATGACAGTGCTTGGAAATCTCAGTTCATGTCCGGTTTAATGATGCCCCTCATGATGTTCGTCGGGAATTTCGGGTATGTGGCGGTCTGTGTCGTCGGCGCCCTATTGGTTATGAACGGATCTATTACCTTTGGCGTCATCGTCGCCTTCATGTTGTATATCCGTCTGTTCACCCAGCCCCTGTCTCAGGTAGCTCAGGCGATGCAGGCTTTGCAGCGGGGCGCCGCCGCCAGCGAACGGGTCTTCGAATTCTTTGAGGAAGAAGAGATGACTGATGAACTTCACGCCACAAAAGCTTTGAGTCAGCTCAAAGGCGATGTGGAATTCAAAAACGTGCATTTTGGCTACGACAAAGACAAACCTGTCATCCATAATTTTTCTGCCCAAGTCAAAGCCGGACAGAAAATCGCCATTGTCGGTCCCACCGGTGCCGGCAAGACCACCATTGTTAACCTGTTAATGCGCTTTTACGACCTGGACAGCGGCGAAATCTTATTGGATGGCACCCCCACCCATACTGTCACCCGGGAAGCTGTCCACGAGCAGTTCAGCATGGTCTTACAGGACACATGGCTCTTCGAGGGAACCATTAAAGAAAATATCATCTACAGCAAAACCCATGTACCTGACGAAGAAGTTGTGGCTGCCTGTAAAGCGGTGGGACTGCACCACTTCATTCAGACATTATCCAAAGGATATGAAACCATCCTCAATGATCAAACAAGCATTTCCACCGGCCAAAGACAGCTTCTCACCATTGCCCGGGCGATGATCCAGAACGCGCCTCTGCTGATCCTGGATGAAGCGACCAGCTCTGTCGATACGCGCACAGAACGCATTGTGCAAGAGGCCATGAACAAGCTGATGGCCGGCAGGACATCCTTTGTCATCGCTCACAGGCTCTCCACCATCCGTAACGCAGATTTGATCCTTGTCATACAGAAAGGGGATATCGTGGAAAGCGGCTCCCATACGGATCTGCTGGCTCAGGGCGGTTTCTATGCGGAGCTTTATAACAGTCAGTTTGAAGAGAAGGAGCCGGCATAAGGGCGTTCTTGTTCTTCCTCACGCGCATAGCCTGTTATTGAGGTGATTTATTGTGCAGACTCTTGTGCTTATGCTTATTCTTATTCTTAGTGCCGTTAGTTGTCTGGGGGTGCTCGTGGTCGCCTTCGACAGGCGGTTGATTGTCAGAACCTACACTGTTATTTCCCCTCGTTTACGCGTCCCCGCACGGGCTGTTCTTTTAGCGGATCTTCACGGATTCCCTTATGGGAAAGAGTATAAAACTCTTCTGAAGGGTATCGCCAACCAAGCACCTGATCTCATTCTAATGGCCGGGGATATGGTATGCGATAAGCGCAAGCGCCGCATGGAAAATAGCGCCTTCTTTTTCGGCAAAGTTACGAAGATCGCGCCTACTTACTATACGCCGGGAAACCATGAGTTTCGCCGGGATGATTGGGGAGATGTCGCCGCCCTGGCGGAAAGTTTGGGTATTGTCCTTCTCTCTGACCGTCTTGAGAAGGTACAGATTGGCGCTAATACCTTCATTATAGGCGGAGTGGACGATCCGGAAAGGCGAAAGAAGTGGGACAGAACCTATAACTCCCGGGCAGCCCTGAAACAAGTCCTCTCCCCTCTGGCCGGAATGCCGGGATTTCATATTCTCCTGGGGCACCGGCCTGATAGAATTGACGAGTATCGAAAATATGATGTGGATCTGGTGGTCTCTGGCCATGCCCACGGAGGGCAAGTGAGAATCCCGGGACTCTTGAACGGCTTGTTTGCCCCGGATCAGGGGCTGTTTCCGCCCTATGCCGGGGGGTTGTACCAGCATGGAAAAACCTCTCATGTCGTTAGCCGGGGGCTGGCCAAACCGTTTATCCTGCCAAAGGTTTTTAATCGCCCGGAAGTGGTGGTGATTGATATAACGCCGACCCAACCGAAGTGAAGGAGTGATCGCCGTGGCAAGAAATATGCTCAAACGCAACAGATCGATTGATGACGTTGCCGAAGACACTGGCCTGACCCACGAGGAAGTGGAAAACTTGCGCGACAATGAATAGGGAGCGGCGAAGAGGGCAAGCGCAAAAGTTGAAGTGGAAAATCCGCTGATATGGTTGACGGAGGTGCTTTATGAACGGTAATCTCAACGCGATATGCGAAAATGGGATCCTTAGACAACAAGGCTTCCTGGCACAAAGTCTATCATACATTGCTCAGGATTCATCGGATTATACCGGACAGGAACCGACGCACCCGCCTGAATCCGCGCTATATCTGTGAGCATAACCCATTGCTGGATTGTTGTTATAACTGTCTGCCCTCCTGGTGTCATGAACTGCAAGGTTATTGATAAGCTATATTTAGGCTGGTGCCCTGCTCTCTTCATCATAGAGGATCCTGTCTGACCCACAGCCACAATCTTCCCGGTAACCAACGGCCCGTTTTTGATGTCTTCACTTTGCGTGCCAAGAGCATTTCCCAAAATGTTTTCAGGGGTTTCCAGAACATTTCCCATACCCAGCATCTTGAGCATTCCTCCGGCGTATCCCGGTATATTTTGAGGTTCGCCGCTCAGGATTGATTTGGCCTTAGCTCTGAAGCTAAGAATAAACCCCGCTATCATAAAAACACTTCCAAGAACAGCAAGACTGATTATAAGAGGTATTGACAAGCTGTCGAAAGCGAAAGCGAAAACCAAGATAAGGGGGGAAAAAGCCAAGAGAAAACCAACAATGGAAAACAGTTTTCCTAATCCTTTCATAACCCACATCCTTTCCCGGTTTGGCTCATGTCTGAGCCAAACCGCTTCTGTTTCTTCTGCTAAATTCATTGTTTTCCATACAGGAACTTAGGGATTCTTATTCACAATAGCCAGCTTCACACCATAACCACCAGGATCCTGATAATTCGGGTCATAAGATACCATCACAATCTTGCCCGGCCCGAATGCCTCGCCGGGAGCAATGAGAGCATACCCTTTTTCAGTCATCATTGTCCCGTTAAGCTCAAATGTCATGGTAGCAATTGCCGACTTGGACGCCATGTTTTGTGGTGTCTCGATATCCTGAATATCTACAATGGTCGCCCTGTACAAAGTCCGATTCTGAAAGGCTTGGTTCTGCATGTTTTGGCCATAAGCTTTCATGATTTCCTCGGTTTGCTGCTGTGAATTATATAGCTGCTGCTGCGTAAGTGCGGACATGTCCGGCATTCCGGCGTTTTTTAGGAAAGAGTTGGCCATTTTTTGTGAAAGAGGATTCATGGTGTTTGGGTTGTTTTTTTTAAACATTAGGTGAACACTCCCATCTTTGTTAGGTGATTTGTTGTGACTTCAGATTAAGGGACTGTAACTAAGCTTTGCGCTATGCGTGGAAGAAGGGATAACCAGAAAGGGGCTGGACATGAAAGCCTTCCTCATTTGATAAAGGCTTTTTTGGAGTTCAACAGGCAACCGCGCGGATTGACAAATTCGGTCTTGGGGTTCAAATAACGTTATTATGTTTATTGTATCTGAAACATGACGATATGTATAGGGTTTGGGGCAAAGACAATAGATTTGCGAAAAACGCCAACTGAGTTGGCATTATGAGAAAAAGTTTTGCCGTTTTCGGGGTTTTTGGCAAAACTTTTGGGGAAATGGCCTTGTGACCTCAGGTGTTCTTGGTTCTCATTGGGCTGCGGAAAGCTGATGCCACTTTCATTTGTAGATATCTCCACGATTGCCGGCATTCATAACCAGTATTATGAGTTCTTCATTTTGAGCATCCTGGACATCTTGAACAGTATAGATGATCCTGTAATTTCATAAGTTGACTCCTAAACTTTTGGCAAAATCCTCAAGGAGTATAGGATTATTTTTATCTTCTGATGCCTGATAATCAGCAAATAAGCGCAGGCAATATGCGTTATCTGTTGTTTCATCAGTAAGAGTTTTTATAGATTCCAATAGAATAGCAATGTTGGCAAGTTGCTCTTCGTTAAATTTAGTTTAACCTTCGCTTGTTTAATCGACAGTATGACTATGGATTATATATACAGATGTCCATGAAATGCTTAATACTTGCACAACGGGGCTCGTCATTTAGCCAATGCCCGCACCCATTCAAAGAATTCACGGCCAAGGGCTTCGTAGTATTCCAATAGCGGGGGTTCACTAAGCGCACCAAAAGTCTTCAGGAATTCGCGCGCCGCGTCTGGCAAGGCGCTGAAGCCTCGTGTGGAAGTGTTGGTGGCCCATATCTCGAATAATATGTCGTACAGTGCAGATAAGCGGTTATCCGATATACCCGGCGGCATATTGAACTTCCACTCTATTAATTAATCCCTCATCAGCAGGACGGGACGGCTGGCCAAAGTCAGCAGGCGACACTGTGGTCTTAGCGACAAGCGTGCCGTTGGCCGGATCGAGCCATACCACTTCGTAGGGCAGTGACAATCGAACCAAACCAGGCCTGAACCCATAGCGGTAAACCATAAAGGCGATCAATGGTTGGCCTTGACGACGTGCTGGCATTGGGTGCGATAAACGTGGTCCCCCTCCATCGAGAGAAACAATTTCTTTTGATGCCAGTTGCTTCAATTCCACAACACTCTTGAATTTTTTTGCTGTTTTGATCATGTCTTGACTCCTGTCTCGCCAATGATGGCAAAACTTTTGGGGAAATGGCCTTGTGACCGGGTGAAATGATTTCCGCTTTACGGGAATGAACGGGAATGATGCCTACACTTGCTCTCTTAACTCTGCAAGTCTCTCCTCTGTAATCCCTGTACGTCGCCGCATGGCTTCCACAGTATCATGAGGAGAATTGGCTTGAAGAGCCAAGACCAATAGATCTTCCGCTGTTTTTTGTGCGGCTTGTGCAGCTTTCTGTGTATGTACCCACTCGAAGGCGCATGAGATTCCCTCTTCCTTTGAGTGGTTTTATGTCACCACCACCGGGGGACGAACAGCCAATCCAGTCAGTGCTTTTCTAATGCGTTCCTGAACTCCTCTTTCATGCTTTGCAATAAACTTTACAGCATTACGATTTAATATCAACTGGTAAGTTGAGCTCATCCATCGCTTCCTCCCATGATATAAATTCTGATCTTTCTCTCAGTTGTCGTTCTTCTTCGACACTCAAAGGGATATCATCCGGCTCCATCAATGCAATTTCGTCCCAATCAGGCCGATGGCGTATGGATAAATATTTTAGAAAATCAAAGGCAGATTGATTAGCCTCATTTGGAAGAAGCTCAATTAATTTTATTAGATCATGTTTGTTAATAGCCACTTATGATCCTCCTTATTTAATGTTCGCTAACTGATATTAGCGGCCCTTGATGTCCGTAATGTTCCTGTTAAGATAAGGTTACCATGTCTGCTATGGTAGGTCAAGAGTTGGAAAGAGAGTTGGAAAGAGAGTTCAAATACAATAGATTTGCGGAAAACGCCAACTGAGTTCGCATTAATTGAAAAAGTTTTGCCGTTTTCGGGGTTTTTGGCAAAACTTTTGGGGAAATGGCCTTGTGACCGGGTGAAATGATTTCCGCTTTACGGGAATGATGCTTACACTTGCTCTCTTAACTCTGCAAGTCTCTCCTTTGTAATCCCTGTGCGTCGCCGCATGGCTTCCACAGTATCATGAGGAGAATTGGCCCGGAGAGCCAAGAGAACTATTCATGGCATTATTCTGTTGGAGAAAGCAACTTTACTTTTGATGGGTCAGCAGGGTCATACACAATATCAATCTTTGCTCCCGGTTGAAACTTGGGTATATGTGTAATAGCTATCGTTGTTTCTATCTGGGCGGAATAAGGCTCCCCTTTTTCATTTTCGACCAATACTTGTAACTTGACAGCAGGATGGAATTCATTATAAACCGCTCTACCGCCCAGTTTGATTTCCTCTATCATTGCGGAAGCTTTAATTCCGTCAAAATGGGTTTGTTGATTTCTACCACCAAACAACACTTTTCTTAATAAGAAAGAAGCTATTATTCCAAGGAATGACAATGCGGCTATAATACTAATGATGAGAGTTGTTTCTTCGCTCACAAACTTCATAATTTCATCTCCAAATTATGCGATTTAATAGTAAATTTTTGGCTTTATATACCAAGGGGGTAGTCTGTGCTTTTTTAGGCGGGTATCCACGACTTCTTGGTTTCATACTAACCTACATAACATTCAAAATAAACACTATTTACTCATGCGCTACGAAAATCTAAATCCTGGAACCGCTACTTTCACCCCCTTCTCAGTCTCTAGGTATTTAATGCTTATTTTTTTCCCAACTTGAATATCTGGTACCTTAGTGACAGGGACCACTACTCTAACTGATGTCTCCAGCACAGAGCCATCTTTGTGAATCAATAATCCAACTATTGCACAAGGGTTATTATTTGTGAACGACCCCGTTTGGCTCATAGACTTAATTGTGGCCTCAGCAATAATTCCTTGACTGATTATATAATCATACTCTTTTTTATTTAAGTATGAAGAACGAATAATCAGTGCAAACAAACAAGTCGCCAAAAAAATGACCAAACATCCCAACCCCACAATAACAAACAGCACCACATTCATTTTTCTTCCCCCCATATTCTCGAACATGAAACGCATTTTTGAATTATACGGTTATCCCTAATTCCCCACTGAAAAGAGTAACTTTGTAGCCGTCACGACTGAACCAGCCCGTGTTTGGCGCAGTAACCGTATAATCTCCTGTAGAAGTAATACTGACTTCCCCATTTATTGTTTCTTCTACATCTCCAGTAATGTCTACTTTCCGCCCGCCCTCCGTGATAGTGAGATTATCTCCAGCAGCAATGGTTACCTCGCGCGCGCCTTCCGTGACAAAAAGTTGGTCATATCCGGTTTTAATGTTTACATTGTACTTGTCCGCAGGGGTACGGTACTGAAGATCGGCGGGGATGGCCGAAACTTTGGCTGGAATTCCAAGGCAACAGCACCCAGAGCATAATAATAACGTTATTGCGCTTATTGTACCCGAATTGTGCCTCCTTGTATAGGGTTTGGGGCAAAGGTTGTCCCGCCATAGGCATGCGCCCAATCGAAGGGCATCGTGTCGGAAGGGGCGGGTTAGGAGGCTTAGGCGGAATGGTTTGGTGATTTTCATGTTAGCGATAGGGACTATGAGCAATTATTCATGGCATGCTATCTGGTTGGAGAAAGTATCGTTACTTTTGTTGGATCAGAAGGGTCATATGCAACATCAATTTTTGATCCTGGTTGAAATTTGGACAAATGCGTATTGGCTATCGTTGTTTCTATCTGAGCAGAATAAAACTCTCCTTTTCTATTTTTTATTAGTACCTGTAATTTGACGGTAGGATATAACAACTCATTACCCACTTCAATTCCCTTTATCACTGCAGGTACTCGTCCTTTATCCGAAAAAAAGGATTTCCACTCAACAATAGCTACGATTGTGGTGAACAGAAAAACGACTATAAGGACAAAAGTAAAAGTATATCTCATGCTATCTGGTAATGACTGCCGCCATATTTCCATAATAAATACATATGCCACATAACAGGCAACAACACTACAAACTGACAGAACTATTGCAGATACTAATTTCCCCATGTCTATATTCATTTTTATAACCTCCACAATTTAATTCAACACCTTTAAAACCAAATGCAACTCCCATCCCAGAAATGCCAACCGCTGCGGTATGATGGCTAAGAGTTAAGAGAGCTATTCATGTCGCCTGATACTATTCTCTCGGCGAAATCGATTATTTTCCGCCTTACCCCCAGATTAAATTCCTTTACCACCGCAGAGGTTTTAATTCCATTAATACGGAGTGCATCTTCTCTGAATGTATGCAACACTCCCCTTAATGCCCAAACAATAAGCGGCGCCATAAATATTATTATGAACGCGATTTTGATAATGAGTTCTGTGTATTTACTCATAAACGTCACCCCCTATTACTGTCCACCAAGAATTTTTACAATTTCTGCCACATCCTCTAATCTCCCTTCTGCAGTATCAGAGATCAGCTGTCTTTTTTGAGCATCTGATAATGTGGTTTTGAGTCCCAATTTAGCTATATTCTTCTGCAAAGCATCAAAGGCCTTTTGTTGCTTGTTGCGCTTAGAAAGATCCCTTATCTCACAAGCAGCGAGTTGATATAATTGATAAGGTCTATTATCTCTAACCCTCAAATCAAAAACACTCCCACAATCTTTACAGGCTGAGGCTTCTACAGCAAAATCCATGGAGGCCTGGCCCTCATAAGGAGTAAAGGCGACTCTTTGATCCGCTGAAAGTTTCCCCCGAACTACATTTATCCCTCCGCACTTTTCACATTGTGACATGAGTTTCACTCTCCTTTATAAATTCTTACTTCACAGCCTCATAAGCTATCTTATAAAGCTCCATCCCCTTCTTATAGCGTTTCCCCTGCTCGGCTATTTCCGCCAGTATCACACATATATCCGCAACCCAATGGCTGTCGGCGTCTGTGCGCCGAATGAATTCCAAAGCCGGCTGCAAACGGGCCTCGGCTTTCGCAAACCGGCCCTTTTGAAAGTGGATGACGCCGGCATAGTAATCCACAGAAGACCGCTGTTCCTCGGTCAAAGGCAGGGTTTCGAGACGTTCCAGCAGCGCCCCAAGGCTGTCCCAGTCTTCTTTCCCTTTCAGCACCGCGCACATGTAACCGCCTATATGGGCTTCCACGGTTTCTTTTGGGGTCTGCGGATTCCTCTCCATAAAGGCTTTGTATTGATCAATCGCGGTTCTGGCGATGTCATACATTTTCAGCCTTGTGACGATGAGGATCCGGTTGTGCAGGATGATGGAATAATGTGTTGATTTGTTCTCATCGTCGGCATAGTAGATAAGATTTTCTTCGGCTTTGGCCAGTTCAACCACGGCGGTTTCATTCATCTTGATCCGGTGATACAAGCCGCAGCGCATGATATGCAGGGATGTCAGATGATGGAGGCGGTTTTCTTTTCTGACCCGCAGGAGAACTTCTTCAAACACCTCTTGGGTTATATCATACATACCCATTGTGATAAAGGTTTCCAGGCGGGATTTTTGCACGGCGATCCACATTTCCGACTGGGTAACCACCAGTTCCAACAGTTTGTCCAGATAAAACAGCATGAGGTCATACCTTTTATGGGAACGGCTTACAATCATTTTGTAGATATAGAACATTATTTTGACGGGCGCCGGCAGTTCTTCGATTCTGGCGTCATTAAACTCTTCCAGATAAAAATTCAAATAGGTTTCATGAATCTTTTGGCAGTTTTCGGTGTCGTTCAGCTGAAAGCTCACGCAGGCGGCGCAGAGGTTGGCGCTCAGTTCCAAGGCGAGTTCATTGGCCTTCAAAGGAAGTTCATGCACAGACGCCTCTGTCCCACTCATAAAGAGGACTGTTTCCGCCATGTGTTCAATCTGTTTCATGATGGCGTCCGGGCAATCCCCGGCTTTGGACAGGTAGTCCGGGGTCACTGACAGCCTTTTGGCCATGGCTTCGGCCAGGTCTTGCGCCAGTGTGTACCGCCCGGCAAGGATGTTGGCGAAATGGGTCTGGGTGATAAGGCCGTCTATCAGCTCTTTGCGCGTCAGGCCTTTTTGTTTGCTGAGGTACTGGATGCGTTCTTTGATCATGGTTTCATCTTCTTTCTATTTTCATGGAATGATGGCTGCACTCTTGTGAACTTCATTTCAACAGCACCCCATCATGATCTTCCCCGGATTTTCCCGTCAGTTTGTCCAAAGCCTGCTGCAGTGTTTCGTCATCCAGACCAAAGGCCATCGTAATGTCTTCCGGATTTTCCGGATTGTACCGGAGAGGCACACGCGCTCCTTTCTGAAACTGCGCCAGATCAATCAGGGCTACGATTTTTCGATCCGAAGCGGTAATCTCTTGTCCCTCATCTGTGACAAACCGTAAAGTCACTTCCAGCTGAGGATTGTTGTTGTAATAGGTTCCTGTTTGCGTGACGGAAACAATGGTTCCAATAACCAATGGTCCGTTTTTTACAGCTTCGCTGTGTCCGGAGCAACCGCTCAGGGACACAGTAAGGACGCATAAACAGGAGATAAGTGCAACTAATCCATATTTTTTCATAATTCACATCCTTTGGTCTTGCCGCTGTCCGCTCTTCTGGTGTGAACAGCAGTTCTATTTTCCCTTAACACTAATCGCGATCTTCCTCTCATTCTCTGGCAAATAATAAACATCTATGACACTGCCGGGTTGGACAAAGGAAAGCCTGTTCTGGGGTATCGCTTTGTTTACGGTTGTTTCAAATGTGTCACCGGAATCTGGCCGCGTTACTTCAATATCACCGATTTTCGCGTGCCCTTGGAGCATAATAATACAGATTGGCGTATGAACTGAAAACGCGGTGATTTCAAGCATCTAAAGACCGAAAGCCTACACGATTATTACACACAAAGACGTTTATATCAAGATATTTCAAAAGTCAAAAATGAGGTTATACATTACATGAGAACTCCCATCCGAACGAATGCATTGAGAATAGTTGATTTGCAAGCGTCTGTGTATCAACATGCAACAGCATGTGACAAAATATATCATTTTGACATTTTATTATTGACTTAATAATCGTCATTTGATATAATGAATGTATGAGTGATGCACGATATTTTACAAATCCAACCGCTGATTGGCAGCGCCGATACGAGGCGTTGAGGGCTGCCTTTGTGGAGAGATTGCCTGACAAACTCATTGCCGAGCGTTTCGGGTATAGCCCCAGGTATGTCAGCCAGCTGCGATTCAAGTTCCGGCATGGAATGATCGACTTCTCAGAGCCAGCAACTGAAGGCAAACCGTCAAGGCGTAAGGTGGACGGGAATACCCGCGAGAAAATCGTCCAATGGAGGCAAAAGAAGCTGTCTGCCGGGGAGATTTTGGAAGTGCTGATGCAGGACGGTATTGAGCTATCCATCCGCACTGTAGAGAGGGTACTTGCTGAGGAAGGATTCAAAAAGCTTCCCCGGAGAACACAGTTGCAGATTGGGCGTACGGTAAAGGGCAGCGACATACCAGAAAAAGCGGAACCTGTCCGCGTGACGATGCTTGATGGCTCCCGTTATAAGTCAGATGGGGCAGGCGTATTTCTGTTTGCTCCCTTTCTGGCTCAGTTGGGAATCGACGGCGTGATAAAGAAAGCAAAGCTGCCAGAGACCCGTGCGATATCGGCCATGAACTATTTTCTTTCCATATTGGCACTGAAACTGCTTGGCACAGAGCGCTATGCCCATGTAGGAGATCATTCTTTCGACCCAGGGTTGGGCTTGTTTACAGGGCTGAACGTGCTGCCGAAATGCACCGCGTTGTCTACATACTCGTATTCGTTGGATCAAGAACACATAAACCGTCTGCAGGAAGCCTTTGTAAGCCATGCTCATAGGCTGGGCATCTATGATAAGCGGGTCATCAATCTCGACTTCCACACTGTGCCCCACTATGGCGACGAATCGGTGCTTGACAAACATTGGGCGGGAGCCAGGGGCAAACGGATGAAAGGTGCGCTGACTATGTTCGCGCAGGACTCCGAAACGAAGCTCATTGTTTACACGGCTGCCGATATACAAAGCCGTGAGGCAGATGACCAGATTCTCAGCTTTTTGCCCTATTGGACAAGGATAAGTCGACAAATGAACTCCACGTTGATTTTCGATAGCAAGTTTACCACATACAAGAATCTGTCAGAACTTAACAGGCAGGGCATTAAGTTCGTCACATTGCGCCGACGTGGCCAAAAACTTCTGGAGGCGGTCGGCAAGCTTGAGCCGTGGGAGAAGATTACAATTCCTCACGATAAGCGCAAATATCCGAATCCGTTCATCTATGAGTCTGATGTTGAGCTGAAGGATTACGACGGCAAAGCGCGCCAGATCATTCTTAAAGGGAACGGGCATGAAAAGCCTGCATTCCTGATTACCAATGACTTTGAGTCGCCAGCAGAAGTCATTGTTGCGGATT
Source organism: Peptococcaceae bacterium (assembly GCA_009782825.1). Classification (GTDB taxonomy): domain Bacteria; phylum Bacillota; class Desulfitobacteriia; order Desulfitobacteriales; family Syntrophobotulaceae; genus WRJI01. The sequence continues at coordinate 11,221 of WRII01000003.1, read as the reverse complement.
ATTCCTGCCGCTGGCATGTTGAAACGGGCATTTCAGAAGCCGTGAAGTTTTTCCACATTAATGCGCTCTCGTCGCCAATACTGTTAAAAGTGCATTTTGATATGGTGATGACGATGATTGCGGACACCCTTTACTGGCGTTTAGCACAGAACCTGCGCGGTTTTGAAAAGTGTGACGCAAACACGATCTTTCGCAACTTTGTACATGGTCAGGGAGTTGTTGGCGTGCGCGGCAATGATATCACAGTCACTTATCCAAAGCGGGCGCACAACCCAATTCTGAGGAGCGTTCCCTGGAAACACCTTCCTGCAGATATACCGTGGCTGGATGGTGCTAAGCTGACCTTGGTGTTTGGGTGATTATGTGAATCTATTACATCCTGTGACGGTTAAAGTGGATGCGAAAATCGGTGAATATCCAAAGCCATCTCCTCCCAGCCATTAATAACATTGCCGGTAGGCTGCACTGATAAAATGATACCTTGTGCTTTAATGCCGTTATTGGCTATATCAATCATTTCCTGAGAGGTTACTCCTTTTTCTATCAAATACTTGTCAAAGGCGGCTTGCTTGCTTGCCTGATACTCTTCTTGAATTCTACTAGTCGGAGAAAGCATCACTACTTTTTGGGGATTAGCAGGGTCATAGGCAACATCAATTTTACATCCCGGTTGAAACCTGGGCATATGCGTGGTAGCTATGGTTGTTTCTATCTGAGCAGAATAGAGTTTCCCTTTTTCATTTTCTACCAACACACGCAACGTGACGGCAGGAGAGAATTCATTACCCAGAGCACTCCCTCCCAGTCCCATTTCTTTTATCACTGCAGTGGTTTTAATTCCCTTAGCACGGGTTATACTCGTCCTAACCGAATGCATCATTCCTTTTAGTAACCAAGTAATTGCCCCAAGCATCACGATAGCGATAAGGATCATCATCCCTATGTTTTCAGTCATATATTCAACCATAAACGTTATCTCCCCCTTTGAACGAATACAAAAATTTGTATTACTGTCCCTCAAGTATTTTTGCAATTTCTACAACATCACTTAATCTCCCTTCTGCAATATCAGAGATGAGTTGCCGTTTTTGAATATCTGATAATGTGTTTTTGAGTTTCCTCACATCCAATTCCACGTTTAAGACAACATAAGCCTTACTTTGGTTGTTGGTTACAGAAAGATATCTTACCAAACAGGCAGCAACATCTTCATAAGAATAGCCCGAGCCGGTAAGCATGGCTACTTTTGTCGGGTCAGCAGGATCATAAACAACATCGATTTTTGCTCCTGGTTGAAATTGTGGCATATCCGTAACAGCGATCGTATCATATATCTTGGCAGAGTAGAATTCCCCTTTTTCATTTTCAACCATCACACTTAACGTGACACCAGGAACTATCTCATTGCCTGTCATCTTGCCCCCCAGTTTGATTTCTTTTATGACTGCAGTGGTTTTAATTCCTTTAGAACGGATTGCTTGATTTTTGTTGATAGTCCCAAATTCTTTTTTCAGCAAGAGAATAACTGGGAGAAAACATAGCACAATTGAAATAACACAGATTATAATAACAGGATACATATATATTCACCCCTATAATAATTCAAAAGGCCCGGAAACCCATGCCCGCCAGACTGAACCTGCGCCAGATCGATCATAGCCAACCCTTCCAATCAATCATCTTCCGGGAGGTTGCCCCGCTTGTGACCACTTTGTTACAATCACAATCTTCCCCTCATTCCCTGGCAAGTAACGAACATCTATGACACTGCCGGGCTGGACATCAGAGAGGCAGTTCCGAGGCACCACTTTGTTCACTGCCGATTCAAATGTGCCGCCGTTGTCCGGCCGCGTTACTTTGATATGCAGCGTCATTTCCCCCATGCCATTAATAATGTTGCCGGTAGGCTGCGCTGAGAGAATGACCCCTTGCGCTTTGACGCCACTATTGGCAATATCAATCATCTCCTGGGAGGTTGCCCCCCTTTCGATCAGCCGCCTGTCCAAGACAGCCTGCATATTTGCCTGAACAACATTCGCTTCATCTGTGGTCATATCGTCTTCTAACGCAAGTATAATCTTCTGGGGATTCTTCGGGTTATACCGGAGATAGATTCCTGCACCTGGGTGAATCCGCGCCAGACCAATCCATGATGTGACAAGCCTGTCAGTAGCTGTAACCTGTTTTCCGTCGGTTGTGGTGAATTGTACAGTTATAAATAACTCAGGCCGATAATTAATAAACGCCCCTTCTCTTACCGAAATAACCGTTCCTTTTACCAACGGACCGTTTTTTATATTCTTCTTTATCTTGATTTGAAAAAAAGGCTTCAGGGCTATAACGAACATAACTATAGCTATTAGATAAACCAATGCAGCAACAAAAGTAAAAATAGACTTCGTGGAATCCTCCACTGCCGGATTGCGCCACACCATCATGGTTACCTCATACACCGTATAGCTTGCAGCAACGGCGCCTACTATCAAACATATTGCACGCAGCACTCTTTCCATGGTTATCTCCCATTTATACATAATGATGTTTTTATTGTAAACCATAATAACGTTATTACGCTTATTGTAGCTGAAACATGGGGCTTTGTATATAGTTTGGACCAAAGACAATAGATTCGCGAAAAATGTCAACTGAGTTCGCATTAATTGAAAAAGTTTTGCCGTTTTCGGGGTTTTTGGCAAAACTTTTGGGGAAATGGCCTTGTGACCTTGGTTATAATGACAGCCTATCCTCATTTATGTTACAATCATATCTAAAGACTTTATAGAAGACTTAAGACGTTATAGGTGAGGTGAACGACATGACAAAAGAAGAAATGCAAGAATTGAAATTAGTTCTTGTGGACGTGGTAGAAACAAGGCTAGCCCGAACCGAAGAGGTTTTTGATTCAAAGTTAGCCACGATGCAAGAAGGGCTGGATAAGCGTTTTGACGGTGTGGACAAGCGTTTTGACGGTGTGGACAAGCGTTTTGACGGGATGGACAAGCGTTTTGACAGTATGGGCAAGGAGATTTCTGAAGTTAAAGAAAAAGTCACTGAGGTAGATAAACGATTAAGAAAGCTTGAAATTAAAGTCGAACATGACATAAGTAAAGCCATAAAAATAACGATGGAAGGCCATGCGGGATTAAATGAAAAAATGAATGCTGTTCTGAATGTTGCGGAACGCGTTGAGACGTTGGAACACAAAATGTCTGCTGTGGAGTATTATATTAGAGAGCAAAGGATGACTCAATAAAAGTATCATCCTTTTTCCCTTGTCACGCGAAAATAATTAACATACAAAGTCCCCATAAAACCAGGATGAACACTGAATATGACTGCGCCCACATCGTCCGTGTTCCTATAAAAATTAAAGGTTCCTTTGTCGACATCATCAATAGTAAGGTCGATCTTCCGAGTATCAATGTTCAGCTTTGCCACAATATGAATCCACTTGGAAGGGACAAATGCTTGGACAAACGTCGTGTCGTTTACCATGATCCTTTTATCATCCAAAGTTATTTTAAACGGGATTTCCTTTTGTGTTTTCTCCCACATCATCAGAAATATTTTGCCTTGAGTATCCGGTGTCATGACTCGGGCTTCGTAGATTATGACCCCGGATGATTGTACATCGCTGAGCCTTTTGTGTGCTGTGGAAAAACCCGTGTTTGCCTCAGGTTTCGTAATCTTCAAACTCTTTTCACCGCTGCCAGGAGCCTCCTCGATCGTAACAGGGCCGCCGGAAGTATTGGTGGTCCAACCGGGCGGCGGTGACCCTATGGGATAGGCGTCAAAACTATCTGACAGCAGAACTTGAATGTCAGACTGCAGGGGATCAGATTCCGATTCAGAGGGTGGTGGCGGATCGATCTGATCCTCAGGGGTGACTGTGTTACCCTCAGAATTTGTGTGGGGCCAAAGAAAAAACAATCCCCAAATTACCAATGCCAACACCAACGCTGATGCCAACACCACCCCTATTAAGAATGGCTTCCGGCGGCGTGCTGATTTTTCCCGGAATAACGCTTCTGTCATATCTGTGCCTCTCGGCTTCGCCGACTTTTCCAGATTCTCAAGGAGCTCTCGCATTTCCGTGGGACCGGAAAAGCGATCCTGGCGGTTATAGGCACACGCTTTCAAAATGAGGCCGTTCAGTTCAGAACCAACTCCCTTAAGAGGAGGCACCGCTTCTCCGTTCATACGTTTATGCATGGCCTGCTCCCGGTCCCCAATCAGAATAAGTTTGGGATATTCCGGCAGAAACGGAGTCCGGTTCTGGTTCAAAAGGCTGTACAGAACAACCCCCAAGGAGTATATATCCGCCCCCGCACCGTAGGATTCATACCTGAACACCTCCGGCGCCATGTAACTATTTGTTCCCTTTTTAGATAATCCCGATGATGTACGCTCAATTTGCCGGGCTATGCCAAAATCGCCCAGTTTGTAGTCGCCGTACGGAGACAGGAAAATATTATCGGGCTTGATGTCCCTGTGAATGATTCTATTCAGGGCGCACAGCTCCAAGGCGCGGCACATGTGGATACCCAGCTTGACAACTTCATCCTGAGGCAGAAATGTGCCTGCCGCAACATCCGCCAAACTTGTCAGGAGTTCCATACGAATCAGAATATCCCAGCCGCCTGACTCCTTGTTTTCAAGAATCAGAGAATCCTCAAAACTGACAATATGACTGTTTCCGCGCAGCCTATTCATCAGTTCGATTTCGGAAAAAACGTTTCTGGCCAGATCCTCCAACACTCTCCAAGTAGCAAAATCATCGAGCCCTTCTCTTTTCATCTGCTGGATGTCATGATCATTCTGGGGTATCGAGATGACTTTAAGCGCCGAATAATAGGCCTGACCAAACGCGTCCTTGCGGATTTTGTAGACCTTGCTGAAAGCGCCTTGCCCGATCAGGGATTCCACATACCAGGCATCCCAAAGAGGTTCATGTCTTTTAATATCAGACATTCATCGTTCTCCTGCAGTCCTCGCTATGATTTCAAGGGCCTCGCGCATCTCCCCGGGGCTGGAAAAGCGATCCTGGCGGTCATAAGCGCAAGCTTTTAAAATGAGGCCGTTCAGCTCCGGGTCGATCCCCTTAAGAGCAGGTATAGTTTCTCCGTTCATGCGCCTTCTCATCGCTGCCTCCCTGTGGCTCAGCAGGGCGGGCTCCGGAAATTCCGGCAAAAAGGGAGTCCGGTTTTGGTTCAAAAGGCTGTACAGAACAATCCCCAGGGAATAGATATCCGCCCCCGCGCCGTAGGCTTCATATCTGAAAACTTCCGGCGCCATGTAAGTATTGGTCCCTTTTTTGGAGAGTTGGGATGATGTGCGCTCAATTTGCCGGGCTATGCCAAAATCACCCAGTTTGTAATCCTTGGGGGATACAAAGATATTTTCGGGTTTGATATCCCTGTGAATGATATTTTTCCGGGCACACAGCTCCAGGGCGCGGCACATATGGATACCCAGCTTAACCACTTCAGCCTGGGGCAGAAATGTGTCCGTTGTAAAATCGGCAAGACTTGTCAGGAGTTCCATACGAATCAGAATATCATAGCCGATGGAATTTCTGTCTTCAATAATCAGGGAATCCTCAAAACTGACAATATGGCTTTTTCCGCGAAATTCATTCATGAGTTCGATTTCGGAAAAGATGTTTTTGGCAAAGTCCCGCAAAAACTCCCGCATGGCGGCATCATCGAACCCTTCCCTCTTCATCTGTCGAATTTCATTGTCATCAAGGGGGATTGAGATGATTTTAACTGCCGAGTAATAGGTTTTGCCAGCAGCCTCCTGGCGGATTTTATAGACTTTGCTGAATTCACCCTGCCCTATCAGGGACTCTACATACCAGGCGTTCCAAAGAGGTTCATATTTTTTAATATCGGACATTCATCTTTCTCCTTTCACTGCCCATAGCATTTTAATAAGACATTGATGATTTCTTTTACACGATAATCGGAAATAGAGTATGTCACAGTCAAGCCGACTTTTTCTGATTCAAGAATCCCATGGGCTTTAAGGAGAGCCAGATGCTGTGATAAGGCCGGAGCTGTAATTTTGGGCACGTGTTTGGCAATTTCGCCGACTGTCATAGGGGTTTCCATCAATACGCAAAAAATAATCAACCGGTTTTCATTGGCCAATACTTTTAACAATTCGGCTATCTTTTTGGCTTTTTCTTTCACTTACATAACCTCTTTCTTGATTAAGGAACTGTAAGGCAATAACTTTGACGTTATCCCTTGTATTTTCCCATACAGATGTACTTTATACAAGTATCTCCTTTACAATTTATTCTATGTTCATTGTACTATTATTCGCGATTAAGTTCCAGCATTCCATCCTTTTTTTTAACAGAAGTACCCATTCCCGCTACCTGCTACCCATTCCCGCTACCCGCTCACCGTCTCAAACGGCCAATTATTGATGCCACCCAGATCATAAACATTTGTATATCCCATGCCAATGAGTTCAAGAGCCGCCGCAGCGCTCCTGCCGCCGCTGCGGCAGTAGACCAGAATTAAGGCGGACTGATCCGGGAGTTCAACAGCAGCTCTTTCAGCGATTTCATAGTTGGGAATCAGGAGCGCACCGTCGATTCGCTTTTCCGCATATTCTTCATTGGTGCGGACGTCAAGCAAGATATACGGCTTTCCGCTGTCCATCATTTCCTTGGCTTCCTTGGCGGTTATCTTTTGGTAAACGGCAGTATTGTCTGAATCCGGTACGGATGGAGCATCCAGTCTCTTGCTGCTGCAAGCGGAAAATACACATGCGCATAAAATCATAACACAAATAAAAGTCCAGCTTTTTATGTGACGTTGAGACAAGTTCCACATAGTAACCCTCCTTTTCTTTTTCCAAACCTATACTTTTTACATGTTCCTGTTATGTCTATCCTATAGTCATAATGCCCATATGCTCAAGCAATATCTTCACCCCCATCACGACCAATATGATACCCCCGGCAAGCTCGGCTTTGCCTTTAAACCTCGTCCCAAATACATTGCCGATTTTTACCCCAGCCGTAGATAAGACAAGGGTCGTGATCCCGATAAATAAGACCGCCGGTATGATATCGACCTTCAGAAAAGCAAAAGGGACGCCCATAGCCAGCGCGTCAATACTCGTGGCAAGCGCCAGAGGCAGCATGGGGGCAAGCTTCAGGGAAGCTTCCTGAGCATGAGGACGTTCTCCTCCGGGACACTCTCTGTCCAGGCATGTTTCAGCGGGACATTCCCGATCAGGACATCCTTCCTGCTTAAAACTTTCCACAACCATTTTACCCCCGATAAAACCAAGCAAAGCAAAGGCGACCCAATGGTCAAAAGCTACAATTGTATCCGCAAACTGCATACCCAGAACATATCCGATAAGGGGCATACCCGCCTGAAAAATACCAAAGTACACTCCGACGATCAAGGATTTTTTCAGAGTGATCCTCTTCATTGTCAAGCCGATGCAAACAGCCACAGCAAACGCATCCATGGATAATCCAATAGCAATCAAAAAGAGTTCCAATAAACTCATCTTTAAAGTTTCTTATAGCGCAAAAAACTGGGAATTTCAATTTCAGTCCCAAAAGGCGGAACCTGCTGTGACGCCACGAGAGGCTCCAATTCCTCCGGCAACTGCTTGTTCTGCGGTTTATTTATCGGCATCGACGGCTGGCTGGCCGGAATATTATGATCGAATCCCGTGGCAATCACCGTAATTTTAACTTTCTCATGCATCCCCTCTTCAAAAATCGCCCCGAATATAATATTAGCTTCCGGATCAGCCGCTTCGGCGATGATCTCCATAGCCTCATGAACTTCAAACATGGTCACATCGTACCCCCCTGTAATATTACAGAGGATCCCCATAGCTCCCGTAATGGATGTCTCCAGCAGCGGACTGGAAATCGCCTTGCTGGCCGCGTCTTTCGCGCGTCCTTCCCCTTCCGATTCACCGATGCCCATGAGAGCGGATCCTGTGTCAGCCATAATGGTCTTCACATCCGCAAAGTCCACATTGATCAGCCCCGGAACAATAATAGCATCGGAAATACCCTGCACCCCTTTGAGCAGAATATCGTCCGCAATCTGAAAAGCCTGCTGCAGCGTCGTATGCTTGTCCACCACCTGAAGCAGCCGGTCATTGGGAATAATAATCAGCGCATCCACCCGGTCGCGGAGCTCCATAATACCCCGTTCCGCTTGCATGGCCCTCTTGCGCCCCTCAAAAGAAAAAGGTCTCGTCACCACGCCAATGGTCAGCGCCCCCAATTCCTTTGCCACGTCAGCTACAACAGGAGCCGCGCCGGTTCCCGTACCGCCTCCCATACCTGCAGCCACAAAAACCATATCGGATCCCACCAGCTGCGATCCCAGTTCTTCACGGCTTTCTTCAGCCGCCCTGCAGCCAATCTCCGGATTGGCGCCCGCACCCAGCCCTTTTGTCAGTTTAACACCAATCTGCGCCTTAATCCCGGCTCTCGACATATTGAGAGCTTGAGCATCGGTGTTGACACTCATGAATTCGACACCTCTGAGCCCCGCGGCTATCATCCTATTAACGGCGTTATTGCCGCCACCGCCCACACCAACAACTTTAATCTTCACCAATTGGGTATCGTCGGTATCGAATTCCAACATCTTTTTCCCTACCTCCCCGCCGACATTTCATGACCGACACTTTATATCTCAAATATTTGAAATCCATTAAATATTTAAATTCCGTTAAAATCCGTTAAAATCCGAGGGCAGGTTTTCCTGACGTCAGATCAATGTAGCAAACGGACTGGGCCACTCGCACATACTTGTCACTTTTGATGAGTTCGGCAAGCAACAGCAGATTTCCTGCATCATTATCGTGCGTTCCCATTCTTACTTCCACACGGGTATCCAGATACAGGGTGAGAGATCCCGAGTCCTCTACATGAAGCTCATCAATATGCCCCCTGAGACTCTCCGGTATCGCCTCTGCGCATTTTAAGGCTCTGAACACAGCTTCATCCGTAATCTTTTGGCCAGGCCCGGTTATATCCTGAGGCTGGATCCCAGTCAATATGGGACACGTCACCTCCGGCCACTTCCCATCCTCAAATGTTCGCAAAATCATGCTCGAACCGTCTACCTCGAGCAAATGAGTCTCCCCCATCAGGATCAGAGCCAACGGATGCCGTTCCACCACCTTCACAACCAAGGTTCCCGGAAGCCTGCGCTCAAATCCGACTTTGTCCACCAGCGGATGCAGCTGAATTTTGTGGGCCAAAGCCTTCGTATCCAACAGGAAAAGGTTTTCTCCCTGAACGGGTCCCAGGATCTCTGTAATGCTGTTCGTCTCTATAAGCTGCTCACCTTCCACTTGGACCTCTACCTGAATATCCCGCACCACAAACAAGCTTGACTTTGTCACAAATACCATCCCTGCCATAATCACCGCAACAGCAACAACCGCATAAAGAAAGGAAACATTATGTTTTCTCGCCCTTTTCAGCTTGCTCAGATTTATGCCCTCCAGATTCTCTCTGAAAGTTGAGATATCAACTATGTTGAAGTATCAACTTCAAATTTCACTATTAATTTTACCTTGTCTTCTCCAGGGATGCAAGAGGAAATTCCACCAAACAGTTAAATACTTAGACCATACGCTGTAATTTTCCTCCTACCGCTTGATATTTTTCTTCAAGTTTCTCGTAGCCTCGGAAAATGTATTCTATGTTTTGCAAAACACTGGCTTCTTCCGCGGCCAAAGCGGCTAAAAACAGCGCAGCCCCTGCCCGCAGGTCTGTGGCCTCTACAAAAGCGCCCTCCAGCCTCTCAACTCCGTGAACAATGGCACTGCGGCCTTCTACCGAGATTTTGGCTCCCATGCGCCGCAATTCGTCTACATGTTGAAAGCGGTTTTCAAAGATAGTCTCTGTAACAACGCTGGTCCCTTGAGCCAATGTCATGAGGGCCATAAATTGGGGCTGCATATCTGTGGGGAATCCAGGATAGGATAGGGTTTTGATTTCCATGGGGTTAATGGCGCCTGTGTGCTTGACGCGAATCGAGCTGTTATTAACCGTGACCTCCGCTCCACATTGTTTAGTTTTGGCGATGATGGGACTCATATGTTCAGGAATCACATTGTCGATCTCCAGATCGCCCTGGGTCATAACCGCCGCCAGCATGTGCGTTCCCGCCTCAATGCGGTCGGGGATGACAGTATATTCGGTTCCCCAAAGAGGCTGTCTTCCCTCAATTCGTATGGTGGCTGTCCCAGCCCCGATAATCTTGCCCCCCATGGCAGTGAGCATATTTTGCAAATCAATGATCTCCGGCTCCCGGGCGGCATTGTGCAGCAAGGTTGTTCCGTCAGCACCCATAGCAGCCATCATAAGGTTTTCCGTCGCCCCAACGCTGGGCACATCGAAATAAATATCGGCTCCCCGCATGCGTTTAACTTTCGCTTCAATATATCCGTGCGTTTCTTGAATATCCACCCCCAGGGCCGCAAGGCCTTTCAGGTGTTGATCCATAGGTCTGCTCCCAATCCGGCATCCCCCCGGAAGCGGAATCCTGGCCTCCCCCAAACGGGCCAAAAGGGGGCCAAGGATCAGGTTAGAGGCTCTCATCTGTCGCATACACTCTTCCGATACAGAGATCCCTGTCAGAACCCGGGCGTCGATGCTCAAGGTTTCGCCGTCATCTTCCACTTTTGCGCCCAGGCTTTTCAAGACTTGAACCATATGCTCTACATCGCTGAGCCTTGGTATTTTTTTGAGGGTGCTTTCTCCCATGCCAAGCAATGTGGCGGCTAAAAGGGGCAAAGAAGCATTTTTGGAGCCACTGGTGGTGATCTGGCCTTCCAGACGCTGTTTGCCGTTAATGAGATAGCGGTTCATGGTCCTCCCTCCTTTGATCTGTGAGTCTCTTTTGTATCTCTTGTATCTATGTTTGCAAAGGGAAAACCCCCCTCCCATCTTCCGGAGTGTGAGACGATTGGCTATTGGGGGTTTCATGTCCGGCATCCGTCACCTTATGTATTTTGACGCATCGGCAACACCTCGTCATACTTTATGCGCAAAGACGCTCAAGAGTGCGTCAGACCTGATTCAAGATCTCACCCGGGCGTACCAATTAATTGTTGTAGCAGAATATCCCAGAACACGGGGTTGTTCCTTGAAGCCGGCCACACAGAGCGGGCGAACATTTAACGCGCTCGATTCTATGGGATTGTGCGC